>NZ_JBDNWF010000003.1:0-144087 GCF_047721125.1 Acetobacter papayae
CACCCGAACCGGCACATCACTCAACCCCACTCAGCCCTCTGGCTGGCCCTGCGGGCAGGCTGGAGCTAGACTGCCCGCCCGCGCTCTCTACCGCGCAGCTTGGTGTGATTGTTTTCAGGATTTTTCATGCATATCGTCCAGACCAGAAAAGACCTGCGCGCCCTTGTTGGGCAATGGCGCGATGCGGGAGAAACCATTGGTGTTGTGCCTACCATGGGGGCCCTGCACGATGGACATATGGCGCTGGTCAAAGCTCTTGACGGCAGGGTTACCCGGCGGATCGTGACCATTTTCGTCAACCCCATCCAGTTCAACAACCCCAAGGATTTTCAGCTCTACCCGCGTGGGGTGGAGGCCGATGCCGCCCTGCTGGCCGCCACAGGCAAAGTGGACGTGTTGTACAACCCGTCCGAGCAGGAAATGTATCCACCGGGCTTTGCCTCGCGTGTCATGGTTTCGGGGCTGGATTCCATGCTGTGTGGGGGGGACCGCCCCGGCCATTTTGATGGCGTGGCCACGGTTGTCAGCAAACTGTTCAACCAGACTGGTGCACAGGTCGCGGCTTTTGGCGAAAAAGACTACCAGCAACTCTGCATTATCCGCAGGCTGGTGAGCGACATGGATATACCGGTGGATATTCTGCCCGTTGCCACCGTGCGCGAGGCCGATGGACTGGCCCTGTCCTCACGCAATCGCAGGCTTAGCCCTGCCCTACGCCAACAGGCGGCCCTGCTACCCGCAGCCCTCAACACCGCCCTTGCTGCCATGCAGGCAGGCCAGCCGAGTGCCGCTGCTCTGGCGGATTGCACGACAACCCTACAGGCCGGGGGCTTTACGGTGCATTATCTGGAACTGCGCGCGCAGCAAACGCTGCAACCCGTCACGCAGGCTGAACCCGGTGCCCGCCTGTTTGTAGCCGCCACCCTTGGCGATGTCAGGCTGATCGACAACATGCCTGTGCTGGTATCCGCGTAAACCGCCCCGTGAGACACCATCAGCAAACCAAACACAAAGGAAAAACCTCCATGACCAGCCCTACCCCACTAACCCGCCTAGCCCCGGAAGAGCGCCTGAGCGGTGCGGTCATTCATAACGGCCTGATCTATCTGGCTGGACAGATAGCAGATGATTCCAGCCTTGATGCGCAGGGGCAGATGACCGACATTCTGCAACAGGTAGATGCGCTACTGGCCGCAGCCGGAACGGACAAAAGCCGCCTGATTTCCGTACAGATTTTTCTGGCTGACATGGCCGATATGGACGGCATGAACCGCGCATGGGACCTCTGGCTGGACCCCACGAACAAACCCGCCCGCGCAACGGTTGAAGCCAAGTTGGCTGACCCACGCTGGAAGGTGGAACTGACAGGCATTGCCGCTCTGCCGTAATAGATTTTTTGGAAAATATTAAGGCTGGCTCCCGAAGTAGGACTCGAACCTACGACCCAGCGATTAACAGTCGCTTGCTCTACCAACTGAGCTATTCGGGATCAGCGAGGCATCGTATAGCCGCCCTTTTGGTACGCGTAAACCCCCTTGCTGATGTTTTTTTTGCATTTTTTTGACTTCGCCGCCGACAGCCCGCCTAACTCGTAGTAAGCAGGGAGAATGAGTAACCAAGGTCTTTCTTCCGTCTCGCGTCGTGCCCTGCTTGGCGGAGCAGCAATTGCCACAACCGCCACAGCCGCGGGTCTGTTGCTTGCCCCGCAATTTCGCCACAGACACCCACGCCTGCAACCGGATGGGACTTACCGCAAGCTACGTCTGGGCTGGGCCGGGGCAGAACACTGCCCGGTTTTTGCGGCGGCGCAGCAGAAAGGCTTTTTTGCTCATTACAACCTCGATATCGAGGTTGTTTCTTCCAGCGCCAACGGCCATGAAACGCTCGACGCCATGCAGAACAAGGCGTTTGATTACGCCGTAGCCTCAGCCCTGATCTGGATCCAGTATCTTAACAACGGCATGCCTGCCCGGCTGGTTCTGGGTGTTCAGCCCGGCAACTTCCGCCTGCTGGTACGCCGCAGCAGCGGCATTACCCGGCTTGATCAGCTCATGGGCCGCACAGTGGCCATTCCCGACCGCAATGCGGCGGACAAGCTGTTTTTTGCGGTGATGATGCGCCGCAAGGGGCTGGACGCCATGAACCGGATTACATGGCAGGACATGCCTTTCGAGCAGATCAGCGAGGCCGCACAGGCACAGAAGATCGAAGCCGTGGCTGCACATGACCCTTATGCCTGGCAGCTCCTGCACGACCACCCGGACCTGTTTACCGAACTGGTTGGCAGCAATACCGGCCATTATGCCGAACGCACCAGCCTTGTAATGGGCGTGAGTGACGCAGCACTGGCCGAAGACCCGGCAGCCGCCACCGCACTGGTGCTGGCCCTGATGGATGCCGCCCACTGGGCCGATACCCACCGCGATGAAGCCGCCACACTTATTGCCGACGACACCCCGGCCCTGAGCAGCGATAGTGCTCGGGCCATGCTACATAGCGAGCCACTCATACGCCCGGTTACGGGCAGCGCCTTTCGCGACCAGATCGCCCAGTATTGCGATGAACTACAACTGATCGGCCTTATGCCTGATCTTGAGGATTCCGCCGCACTCGCACACAATTTCACCCGCAACGTGCTGCACGCCTGATCACGCCCCCCCCGAAAGAGCACACTCCCTGCCCGGCCATCAGAACCAAGACGCAAACAGGGTTTCCTACCTGCACATCAAACCATTACTCTTCACCTGTGAGTTATCCTGCCCAATGCAATCTTGTGACCCTCGGTAGATTACGGGCAATCTCTCATGCATGCCGCAAAATAACTGCGGTGGAGAAAAGTTTCACAGAACCCTAACCCCGTCCTGAAATTATGATGTATATAGGCTCTACGGTCTAAAATCAGGAGCACTGGGAAAGTATAAGGTATTGTATGGAATTTTTTTTAAAATTCAAAAACATACTCAGTCTGGAAATAATATCTTTTATCTCCGCCTGTCTGGCTTTTCTGGGAGCTTTACACGAGCGGAGCAATCATGCCTCCACGCCCGCCAGTAAAATTATAAAGGCCAGCATACCCTGTTTTATGGCAACAAGTGTATGGATTATACACCATGTTGTGCTCGTTAAAATTTTTGGCCTTTCCAGCGAAAATTTCAATATCCCTCATTCCATTCTATCTTACGCTTTCCTTGTTTGTGGGTTTTATTTCGCTTTAAAGATTATAGATTTTGGTTTTCATTTTTCAAATTATATAGCCGGAGCAACTATCGGTATATTTATTTGCATTTATCACATTTCAGATAAATATTTTCTCATTCACCACTCCGTTGCCCGCCCCTTTAAGGCGGAAATGAATGCAAATTCTGTTTTTTTGATTTTATCATTTATTATTCTCTGGTCATCTATTGTTGGTTATTTAACGGATTATTACAAAAACCGCGAACAAATATCCTATCTAAAGAAAATTGCCTATACCGACAATCTGACAAGCCTATCCAACAGAAACGCGCTGAATGACCACTTCAAAAATATACTTTCAAAAAGCACCGAAACAGGTAGCCAATTTGCCTGTATGATCATTGATCTGAATAACTTCAAAGATATCAATGATAATTACGGCCACCTGATTGGAGATGAAATTCTCACACTCATTGGTGGCAAGCTTAAAGCAGCTTTCAAGAACACAAATCATTTCCTCGGCCGCCTCGGGGGCGATGAATTTATTGTTCTGGCGCATTATCAGAATCTGTCTGAAATCGAAGCCATTGCAGATAAAATCTACAACACTGTTGTTGAAGGTAATCGCATAGGGAATGACCTGCTCAAGGTCGGGTGCTGCATAGGCATTTCCCTATTCCCGGAAAATGGCACAACGCAAAAAATACTTATGAACCTTGCAGATGTCAGTCTTTATAAAATGAAAAAACAGCGTCTGAATGGCGTATGTTTTTATAGCAGCAGCGCTACAGAGGACTAAAATAGACAGCCATCCACGCCCGGTCAGCCGGATCGTGTAACAAAAACCTAACCGGGGTTTTTGTCAGCTGCTTTCTTGCCCAACCGCATCTCACTCACCAGAACACCCAGCACAACCAGCCCGGCACCGGCCAGAGCACGCGCTGGTAGCGCCTCGCCCGCCAGCCAGCCCACAAGCCCGGCCCAGACAGGCTCACCCGCATAAATAACCGTTGCCCGGGTGGGAGAAACCGTCTGCTGCGCCCAGTTCATGGCCGTATAAATCGCGGCACTTAAACCGCCCAGCCCCATGAAAATGCAGGCGCAGCCTCATGAGCCAGCGGCATACCGCAGAGTGCAAGCACCCCCACCACCAGAAGCTGCACCACGGTCATGCGGAAACTATCAAGACCGGGGCGGGCAAAATACCCGACCAGAACAATTTCAAGCGCGATCATTGCCGCTGCTATCAACGTACCAACTTCGCCAGCGCCCAATTGCAGGCTGACAATCTGCCGCCACCCTGTCAGCAGCACCAGACCACAAAATGCGCAGCCTATACCCAACCATCCGGCAAGACGCGGCGCACGCCCGCTGAACAGCCACTGCACAAACGGCACCACCGGCACATACATACCGGTAATAAAGGCGGACTGACTGCTGGAAATGCTGCGCAACCCCCATGTCTGCAAGGTATAGGCGCCAAACATAACCACGCCGATCACACCACCCGCTACGCATTCCGCCCGGTTGAGGCCTCGCATGATCCGGGCAAAAAGCAGGCAGGTAAGCGCGCCGGCTGTCATAAACCGCGCGGCAACAAAAAACAGCGTGCCTGTGTGCTGCTCCGCGCGCTGAACCACCAGAAAGGTGGCTCCCCATAAAGCCGCAGTAATAACCAGAACTAGTTCGGGCAGAAAAGAGCCAGAACGCGGCGTGTCAGCCCCCGCCCTGGCCTCTGCCATTACCGATGCATCGTTCAGCATAAGCCACTGACAAACCGGCTGATCCGCGCGCAGGCCTCGGCCAGTGCCTCGTCAGAGGTCGCGCAAGACAACCGCAGATAGGGCGAAGCCCCGAATGCGCTGCCCGGCACCGTGGCCACATATTCCTCTTCCAGCAGGGCCTGAGCAAAATCGAGATCACTCTCCAGTAGTCTTCCGCCCGCCGTGCGGCGACCCAGACAACCCGCCACACCGGGATAGGCATAAAAAGCCCCGGCTGGCAGGGCGCAGGTCAGCCCTGGCACAGCCTGCAGGGCTTCCACCACCATGCGCCGCCTGCGGCCATAAACCTCCACCATGGCCGAAACCAGATCAGCCGGGCCATCCAGCGCCGCCGTCGCCGCCGCCTGCGCAATGGTGCAGACACCTGATGTCGCATTGCCCTGCACGCCGCGCATGGCCGCGATAAGGTCTGTCGGCCCACCTGCAAACCCCACGCGCCAGCCTGTCATGGCATAGGCCTTGGACACACCATTGAGCGTAACGGTACGGTCTTTCAGGTCGGGCGCAACTGCTGCGATCGAGGGTGCATGCGCGCCGTCAAACACTAGGTGTTCGTAAATTTCGTCTGACAGAATCCACGCATCGGGATAGGCGCGCAGCACTTCCGCAATAGCCTCGAGATCCTCCACCGTGCACACGGCCCCGGTCGGGTTGGAGGGGAAGTTCAGCACCAGCCAGCGTGTACGCGGTGTCATAGCCGCGGCCAGCGCATCGGCCCGGAGGCGAAATCCGTCTTCCTCCCGACAGGGCACGAATACCGGCTTCGCCCCGAACATACGGGCAATAAGCGGGTAGCTGACCCAGTATGGCGCGGGCACCACCACCTCATCCCCCGGATTGAGCGTGGCCATGAACGCATTGAAAATGACCTGCTTGCCCCCGTTGGACACCATGATGTCCGATAGCGCGTAATCCAGCCCGTTATCGCGGGCAAACTTGCGCGCGACCGCAGCCTTGAGGGCGGGCGTGCCATCCACGGGCGGGTATTTGGTCTGCCCGGCAAGGGCTGCTTCATGCGCAGCCTGCACAACGGCTGGAGGCGTTGCAAAATCCGGCTCGCCCAGCGCCAGAGAAATGACCGGCGCGCCCTCGACCCGCAGCGCGCGGGCCCGGGCGGCCATTTCTATGGTCGCGGGGGCAGGCAGGCCCTTGAGGCGGTCAGCAAAAACCCGCGCCATGCGCCTAGTTCACACCCGCGCAGAAACGCTGGATACGCGTGCAGGCTTCACGCAGGCTTTCCGTATCCGTTGCGTAGGAAATACGCAGATACCCCGGATACATGAAGGCCGAACCATGCACGGCGGCCACGCCTTCCTCTTCCAGCAGGGCCCCCACAAAATCTTCATCCGTGGTCATCAGGCGGCCACCGGGCGAGGTCTTGCCCAGACAATCCTCGATATTGGGGAACACATAGAACGCACCCTGCGGTGTATCACACTGCATGCCCTGCGCCTGATTGAGCATGGACACCACCAGATCGCGCCGCGCCTGATAAACGGACACCATCTCGCCAATAAAGTCCTGCGGGCCGGTCAGGGCTTCGAGTGCTGCCGCCTGCGCGATGGAGCACGGGTTGGAGGTGGACTGCCCCTGCAGGGTGTTCATGGCCTTGGTAACGGCCACAGGCGCACCCGAGAAACCAATGCGCCAGCCTGTCATGGCATAGGCCTTGGATACGCCATTCATGGTGACCGTGCGCTCACGCAGGCGGGGCTCCACCTCCACGAAGGTGGCGGGGCGGAAGCCGTCATAAACCAGCTTGGCGTAAATATCGTCGGTAAAGACCCACACATGCGGGTGGCGCAGCAGCACGTCACAGAGCGGCCGCAGGTCTTCAGCCGAATAGGCCACACCCGTGGGGTTGCAGGGAGAGTTGAGGAAAAACCACTTGGTGCGCGGCGTAATGGCAGCCTCAAGCTCCTCGGCCGTCAGGCGGAAACCGTTTTCACGGCGGCAGGGCACGATAACGGGCACCCCTTCGGCCAGCGTGACGATATCGGGATAGGACACCCAGCACGGTGCTGGAATAATGGCTTCGTCTCCCGGGTTGAGGGTCGCCATCATGGCATTGTAGATCACCTGCTTGCCGCCGGTGGACACGATGATTTCCTCGGGCTTGTAATCCAGCCCGCTATCGAGCCTGAACCGCTCGGCAACGGCACGGCGCAGTTCGGGCGTGCCTGCCACATCGGTATAGCGTGTCTGCCCGGCCTCGATCGCGGTGATAGCCGCGCTGGCAATATTCTGGGGCGTACGGAAGTCAGGCTCGCCCGCCGACAGGCTGATAATGTCGCGGCCCTCGGCTTTCAACGCGCGGGCACGCGTTGAAATAACGATGGTCTGGCTCGGGCTGATCCTGGTCATGCGGTCAGCGACAATGCTCATGGCTTCCTACTTTCCAACACGTTTACCTCAGGCCCGCGGGGTGGAGCATCCACGCTCCCGGTTATCCCTGCGGTCTGTTATGACTGCGGCACACTAATCGTGTTCGCGAGCGCGCGGAATATACGATTTCAGCCCGCAGGCGCTTTTTTCGACTACACGCACTGATTTTACCACAGCCCTTTTCGGCAACGCCCCTTTTACCATGCTCCCGGCCCCACTCTGCTTTCCTTCGCACTGGCTGGCAGCATATCTGCCATACCGGCAAGGGCCCTCACCGCCTCGGGGCTCAGCCCCACCTCACGCATGGCACGAATGGAGCGCGCGCCTGCGCGTTTGGCCAGCCGGTGTCCCTGTGCATCGCACAGCAGGGGGTGGAAACAATAGGCAGGAGTTGGCCAACCCATCAGCACCTGTATCAGCCGGTGCAGGTCAGTTGCCGGGCGCAGATCCTCCCCGCGCGTGACCAGCGTAATCCCCTGTGCGGCGTCATCATGGCAGACACACAGGTGATAGGATGCCGGAACATCGCGCCGCGCCAGCACCACATCGCCAAACAGTTCCGGGATGCAGGTCACACTGCCGCGTTCGAGGTCGTGATAGCTCAGGGGCCATTCAGCCCCACCATGCTGTCGCACCTGTTCCAGCGCCCGCGCCATATCAAGGCGCAGCACGTAAGGGTGCCCGGCCTCGATACGCCTCAGGCGCTCCGCGGCTGACAGGTGCCGACAGGTGCCGGGATAAACCACGCTGCCATCCGGAGCTGCATGGGGGGCGGACAGCATGCCTGCGCGCTCACGCTGGATATCAGAGCGTGTGCAAAAACACGGATACAGCACACCCAGCGCCTGCAAATGCGCCAGCGTTTGCCCATACTCCGCCATTCGCTCGGACTGACGCAGCACCGGCGCGCCGGAATGCAGGCCTAACCATGCCAGATCTTCCAGCAGGGCGGTTGAAAATTCAGGCCTGCACCGTTGGGGGTCTATGTCCTCCAACCTGACCAGCCACAGGCCGCCAGCACGGGCATATCGCCAGCCGAACAGGGCCGCGGCCACATGGCCCAAATGCAAAAATCCGGTGGGGCTGGGTGCGAACCGCGTGCGCCAGCCCACAGAGGGCGCATCAGGTGTAACACCATTGTAATGTAATGGAAAATTCATGGTTTTTATACCGAAAAACACCAGTACACAGCCTATATACCCCGTCGGTTTCTTTACGCTTTCTTGCCACACACCCGAAGCTCTGCAATACTGCGTGCAGTAATTATCTCGACGACGCATTGCCTGAATGGCCGTTCCCCGAGTTTTACGGCCCATCTCTGGCGGCGTTCCCGAGCATGATAGGGAGACGCGTCTTGGCGGATGGCAGTACTCTGAATTTTCCGGCCCTTGTCCTCAATGCCGATTTTAGGCCTCTCTCCTACTTTCCACTTTCCCTATGGTCCTGGCAGGATGCCATAAAGGCTGTATGCCTCGACCGTGTTTCGGTTCTGAACGAATACGATGTGGAAGTACGCTCACCCCGGCAGACATTCCGCCTGCCCAGTGTCATCGCCCTGAAAGACTTTATTCCCGCAGCGCGCAAACCGGCTTTTACGCGGTTTAATGTCTTTTTGCGCGACAATTTTTCCTGCCAGTATTGTGGCGAGCGCTACCCTACTCAGGAACTGACATTCGACCACGTTATTCCACGCTGCAAGGGTGGGCGCACAAGCTGGGAAAACGTAGTGACGGCCTGCGGTTGCTGCAACCTGCGCAAAGGCCCGCACATGCCCCAGAAAATCGGCATGATTCCGCGCCGCCCTCCGGCCCGCCCCACCTCATGGGAGCTACAGGAAAACGGCCGCGCCTTTCCGCCTAACTACCTGCATAAAAGCTGGTGCGACTATCTCTACTGGGATACCGAACTGGATAGCTGAGCCCGCACAACAAAACCCTTGAGCGCAGGCTCAGGCTCGAGCTGGCAGTCAGGGTGTGTAGCTGTAGCCGTGTTCCTGCGCGAGCTTTTGCAGGTCGGGCGCCCCTTTCAGGTTAAGGGGAATAAGCTTGGCGTCTTTCTCACCCAGCACAAAACCATGGTTGGTCAGGCGCTGGCAGGTATTGGCCGCCAGAGGAAAGCTGAGAAACATCGGTGGGGCCATCTGCTTACGCAGGCAGGATACATCGGTATCAGAGGGCAGACGCCCGATTTCGGACGAACAGCCGCCCAGCAGAATACCGCCCACGGCCAGAACGCTCAGGCCCAGTGTTGTCGTCTTACGCATTGTGGCCCTTGTCCGCCCTGTTATGCCCTATATCCCGTCTGCCCCACAGCGTGGCCGGTTGCTGCTTATGGTGGCATGTCCACCCGCTTACCGCCAGCCACAGGAGGCTTGCACCATGCCACGCCAGCGCATGGCACGGCGGCGTTTTCAGCCTACCTCGTAACCCGCGCCACGAATGGCGTTGCGCAGGGAGGAAATGCCAGCCCGCGCCGGATCATAGGTAACCGTCACTTCGCTGGTGGCCAGATTCACATCCGTGGACTCAACACCTTCAATGGCGGCAAGAGCGCGCTTCACGGCGGACACGCACCCGTCGCAGGTCATGCCCTCAACCATGAAACTTGTCGTGCTGGAACTCATTGCACCCATTTCCCTTCTAAAAATAAACGAAGTATAACCATTCAGGTCATTCGTATCCTTACCATAGCCCAATTTCCCTCCGGCAGGAAACAGGGAACGCCCCCTGCGCACCGGATGCGGACATGGTATGCTCCACCAATGACCCAGCCACCGCCCACCCTGCCCGATACCCTGACCGACAGGCTTTATCTGTCCACCCTGATCGCCCGGCTTGAAAACGCCCTGCTGGCGTCCCCCAGTGCAACCCGTGCGCTGGAAGAGTGGATAGCGCTGGCCCCTGAGCGCATAGCCGCCCCCCTGCTGGTGGAAAGAACGCACGAACCGGCTACGCCCTGCCCGGCGGCCTTCGCCCCCCTGCTGGGCGAGGCCCCGCTGCACTACCGCAAAATCCGCATGACCTGCGGGCCGCTTGTCCTGTCCGAAGCTGAAAACTGGTACAGACCCGACCTACTGGATACGGACATGCAGCAGGCACTGGACACAACCGACATACCCTTTGGCCGCGCTGTGCATGCGCTCGGTTTTTTCCGCCAGACCCTTGCGCGCGAAAGCCTGTGGTGGCCCCTGCCACAGGAAACCCTGTCTCGCGCGCAGCTTCAAACCCTGCGGGCTGGAACGGACAGGCAAACCGCCGCACAGGAAAATCTGCCCGCCTCCCCCCCCAGCGGAATTGCCCTGCCTGCGCATCTGTTCCGCCATACGGCACTGTTACGCACACAGGCAGGCAGGCCGTTCAGTCTGGTGGCTGAAACCTATACAGCCCAGAGCCTGTGGCCTTTTCTGGGCTGAAATACCGGATAAGCAGGCCAGACCTGCCTGAAATCAGACCTCCTCACCCATGCGCGTGGTATCGACAAATTTTTCGGTAGCATCATCCAGCGCGCGGGTTTTGCGCCCCCCCGGCCCATGCACATACAGGTCGGAGCGGGAAATATTGTCCACCGCATCGGGCTGGATCGGCATAAGGTAACGCGCCGGGCGCTGGTGATCCGCAAGCTGCAGGGCCGGATTGAAAACGGAATTGAACTTCCACAGCATCTTTACAAAATTCGTCTGCCCCTGCCGCAACAGGCGCACGGCTATACCCGCCGTATCTTTCAGCGCTTCCCAACCCATATGCTTGGTGTTGAGCACCTGCTGGGTCTTGACCAGTTCTTCGTAAAACTCAGGCAGCGGCAGGGTTGTGGGCAACACGGCATGCTGGATATCGAACAGGCGGTAATCGCGCGTGGTCAGGCGGCGCGCTTCCTTGTGCCAGATTTCCGTGCCCGGATAGGGCGTGGTTACGGAAATATTGACGATATCAGGAATTTCCAGACACCACTGGCGCACGGTTTCAAAGCGTTTTTTGTCCCATGAGGGATCAGCAATAATGTTGATTGCGACAATCAGCCCCAGAGAGCGGGCATATTCCAGCGCTTCGAAATTCTTGTCGAGCGATACGCGCTTGCGGAACTGTTTCAGTCCTTCCTCATCCACCGCTTCCAGCCCGATAAAGATGTAGGAAAGGCCAATCTCACTCCAGACCTTGAATACCTCCTTGTTGCGCAGCAGCACATCGGCACGGGTTTCAAGGTAATATTCCTTTTTGATACCGCGCTTCTTGATCTCGTTGGCAATGGCCATGCCGTGCTCTTCATGCACGAAGGCCACATCATCAACGATAAAAATACCCGGCTCCTTGATCTCTTCCAGTTCATCCGCAATCACCTGCGGGCTGGCCGTGCGGTAGGAGCGCCCATAGAACGTCCAGGCGGAACAGAACGTACAGTCCCACGGACAGCCACGCGCAAACTCGATAGACGCGGCGGGGTCCAGCGTGCCGATAAAATACTTGTTGCGGTGCCTGAGCAGATCGCGCGCGGGGCGCACATCATCCAACGATTTGACAAAAACCGGTGGCGGGCCTTCGCCTTTGATCGTGACGACCCCCGGCACCTCCATAAGATCCTGCCCGTCACGCATGGCGTTGAGCAGCAGCCCGATGGTGGCATCTCCCTCGCCCTTGAGGATACAGGTCACTGTCCCTTCGGCAAGGTCGAGCACATCCTTGGCAATAAACGAGACGGAATGCCCGCCTATGATCTGCACCGTGGACGGATTACGGTAATGCACCGCCCGGCACAGATCGAGAATTTCAGGCACATTGGCCAGATAATTACCCGAGTAGCAGACCGCATCAGGCTGGAAGTCATCCATAATCTTCCAGAAATCATCATGCGTTTCCACCTGCAGGTCGATAATGCGCACATCGTGACCCGCCGCGCGGGCCGCGCCCGCCACCAGTTCCAGCCCCAGAGGCTCCAGCCTGAGGAAAACCCGCGTGTACATGAGTGCGCTCGGATGAACGGCCAGAAGTTTCATGACATCCCTCTCTGCCGGTCTGACAATGGCGCGCAGTCAGGGCTGCCCGATGTCAGGCCAAAGTTTTTTCCGTATCCGGTAGTATAGAAACGATCTGTCTAGCTTGTCGTGCCTGTCAGGCAGGCACCACCCATGCGTGTGCGACCGGCTTTTAGCTGCCATGCGCCAGAGCTTTACCTGAAGCTATGCAAGCGCCCGCACCCATCGTGCGAAACTGTCCCATAAACGCAAAACGGGCGCTCCCAGCATGGCTGGAGAGCGCCCGTTTTCAAATCATCCCGCCGGGACTTGCCCGGCAGAAAAGATCTTACGGAAGGATTTCGGTTTCCGCGAAGAAGAAGCGGATTTCGTTAGCGGCGTTTTCGGCGCTGTCGGAACCGTGAACGGAGTTTGCTTCAATGCTTTCAGCAAACTGCGCGCGGACGGTGTGGGCTTCGGCCTTCTTGGGGTCGGTCGCACCCATGACGTCGCGGTTCTTGGCAACAGCGTTCTCGCCTTCGAGCACCTGCAGCACGACGGGGCCGGAAATCATGAAGGACACCAGATCGTTATAGAAGGGGCGTTCCTTGTGCACGGCATAGAAAGCACCAGCCTGCGCGGGGGTGAGCTGGACGCGCTTCTGCGCAACGATGCTCAGGCCCGCATCTTCGAACACGGCGTTGATCTTGCCCGTCAGGTTACGGCGGGTTGCATCGGGCTTGATAATGGAAAGCGTGCGTTCCTTGGCCATGGGCCTTACTCCTGTCTTGCTGTACGATCCGCCCTCAAAGCGGCTTTCACGCCCCCATCTAGAGCATATCGGCCAAGGCTGGTAGGTACCACACAGAATGTAATGTACGATTCCATCAAATAACGGGAACCGCGTTGAGCCTTCTTGTCATCTCCGAGCTATCCTTACGCATGGCAGGCCGCCTGCTGCTGGATAACGCCAGTCTATCCGTTGAACCGGGCCGCAAAATAGGGCTTGTCGGCCGCAACGGCGCGGGAAAGTCTACCCTGCTGGCCGCCATAGCGGGAGATATAACCCCCGATGGGGGCGAAATCCGCCTTTCCGCCCGCGCCCGTATGGCCCGCGTCAAGCAGGAAGCCCCGGCCGACCTTGGCTCCCTGCTGCAAACCGTTCTGGCGGGGGATGAGGAACGCACGGCTCTGCTGGCCGAGGCCGAACACGCGACAGACCCGCAGCGCATTGCCGAAATTCATGAGAGACTCCGCGCCATTCAGGCCGACAGCGCCCCGGCTCGCGCGGCTTCCGTGCTGGCCGGACTCGGGTTTGACACCGAAGCGCAGGCCCGCCCCGTTTCGGACTTTTCCGGCGGGTGGCGCATGCGCGTCTCGCTGGCCACGGCTCTGTTTCTCGAACCTGACCTGTTGCTGCTCGACGAGCCCACCAACCATCTCGACCTTGAAGCAACACTCTGGCTGGAAGACTGGCTGCGCCGATTCGCCGGGGCCGCGCTAATTGTCAGCCACGACCGCGGCCTGCTCGATTCGTGCGTGGATGCCATTGCCCATCTGGACCGTGGCAAGCTGAGCCTGACACCGGGCGGCTACGAAAATTTCGTACGCATCCGCACCGAGCAAGCCCTGCAACAGGCCCGGCAGGCTGAAAAAATCGCCACACAGCGCGCGCATATGCAGTCCTTTGTGGACCGCTTTCGCGCCAAGGCCACCAAGGCCCGGCAGGCACAGGCCCGGCTGAAAGCGCTCGAAAAGCTGCCCGTCATCGAAAGCGTGGTGGAAGACACCCCCACACGCTTCGCTTTTCCCGAACCCGAAGGGCTGCCGCCGCCTATCCTGAACATGAGCCGCGCCAGCGTGGGCTATGACGGGCGCCCCATTCTGTCTGGCCTGTCACTGCGGCTGGATATGGAAGACCGCATTGCCCTGCTGGGTGCCAACGGCAACGGCAAGTCTACGCTGGTCAAGCTGCTGGCGGGCAGGCTGGAGCCGATCAGCGGCACGGTGGAGCGCAATCCCCGGTTGAAAGTCGGCTATTTTGCCCAGCATCAGGCCGAGGAACTCCGGCTGGATGAAAACGCCATCGACCATATGAGCCGCGCACTGCCCAAGGCCACACCGCCTGCCGTGCGCGCCCAGCTTGCCCGCTTCGGGCTAGATGTGGACCGGGCCGAAACCCCCGTGCGCGATCTGTCGGGTGGCGAAAAAGCGCGCCTGCTACTGGCGCTGGCCACGCGCGACGCCCCGCAGCTTCTGCTGCTGGACGAACCCACCAACCATCTCGACCTCGATGCGCGTGACGCGCTGATCAGGGCACTCTCCGCCTTTGAAGGCGCGGTCGTACTGATCAGCCATGACCCGCATCTGGTCGAACTGGTGGCGGACCGGCTCTGGCTGGTTGCCGATGGCAAGGTAACACCCTTTGAGGGCGACATGGCGGAATACCGCACATGGCTGGCCGAACGCGCCCGCGCCGCCAACAAAGGCCGCACCACCCAGCGCCCCGATGCCGACAGCGCGGCCACACAAAGCAACCGTAAGGAAGACCGGCGCGAACGTGCTGAAGCCCGCAAGGCGCAGGCTCCCTTGCGCAAGATCATCAAGGATGCGGAAACAAAACTGGCCAAGCTGGAAGAAGAGCGCACCAAACTGGAAAGCGCACTGGCCGACCCCGCTTTGTATGCCGAAGGCAAGGCCGCCGAAGTAACAAAACTCAATACCCGTCTGGCCGCCCTGCAACGTGAGCAGGATGAAACCGAAGAGCGCTGGCTGAGCGCACAAACCGAAATGGAAGAAGCCGCGAACAGCCCCGAAACCTGAACCTGCGCGACACAGGCCCACAAAAGGCACAGACCTTGCGGGTTAGCCCTCCGGCGGATCGGAACAGTCCGCCGGGGGCTGCCAGTTCCAGCCCGCTACGGGGCCAGAAGACAGGGCGCAGGGCCAATAAAAACAGGCCCTGCATCATACAGGGTTAACCCGCCAGAGCGGCGGCCCGGTTGTTATCGCGCCGCTCCGCTGCCAAAGACAGCACGAACAACACAAGCCCGATCACTGACAGCACCATGCCCGCCCAGCCCGTAGCAGCGGAGCCAAAACCTGCTGTCAGCACCAGACCACCCAACCATGCCCCCAGCGCGTTCGCCAGATTAAAGGCGGCATGATTCATGGAGGCGGCCAGAGTCTGTGCATCCGCCGCCACGTCCATCAACCTGACCTGCATGGCTGGCCCCACCGCAATACCACCACCGAGCATGAAAACCGCCAGTGCAGTCAGCCACATATGGGTGGCCACGAGGGAAAACAGCCCAAGTGCGAGCGCATTCCACACAAACGCACCAATAGCCGTCCATTTCAGGCTCTTGTCCATCAGGTGGCCACCGGCCCATGCGCCAGTGCACATGCCTACACCCCACACAGCCTGAAACAGCGGCACGCCCCATACCGGCACGCCAGTCACCTCCTGCAACGTCACCGAGAAATAGGTGTACACACAAAACATGCCACCGCAGCCCACCGCCACGGTGCCCATGACGTACCAGACCTGCTTGCGCGTGAACGCCTGAAGTTCGGAAAGGGCCGAGCGCGCCTTGTTCGGCGGGTCATAGGGCACCCATGCCATAACCATCAGGCAGCAGAGTGCTCCCACAAGCCCGATCAGCACATAAGACAGACGCCAGCCGAAATAGGAGCCCGCATAAGTGGCAAAAGGTGCCCCCACCACATTGGCAATCGTCAGGCCAGAAAAAACACGCCCAACCGCGCGGCCGCGATAGCCCCTGTCCACCAGCCCGGCCGCCACAAGGGCAGCTACCCCCATGAACGCCCCATGGGGCAGGCCAGTTACAAACCGCGCCAGATCAAGCATGCCCAGTGTGGCAGCCAGAGTACCCAGACAGTTGGTAACGGCAAACCAGCCCATGAGTACGGCCAGCAACGTACGCCGCGAGAGTGTCGCCCCAAAAACCGCGATAAGGGGAGCCCCCACGACCACACCCATCGCATAGGCCGAAATGGCCTCACCCGTTCTGGGAATCGTAGCCTGCACGCCCTGCGCCATCTGGGGCAGAAGCCCCATGGCGGCAAACTCACCCGTACCAATCGCGAAAGTGCCCACCGCAAGGGCAAAAATAGCCTTGGAGGCCGCCGCGAGGCTTCCTTCTTTTACACCGGACATTCCTGGTGTTTACTCCCGTTTCACAAGATTCTTTCTCGACTGCGGATACGCGGCAACAAGAATTTAGAGAAAAAATTACGATATGGCGCTACCACAAACCGTATCAGACTGCCGTTACACAGACCCGCGCCTTTCCGAAAGAGCTTTTTGCATGTCTTCAGAACACCCTTCGGGACCGTCAGAACAGGTTTCCGCTCCGTCACATGCTGCGACACCGGATGAAACGGCGCCGCACGGCGCAAGCCACGGCACGCCATCCGCCACTGCCATCGTCGGCAAACAGGTAGATGCCCTGCGCATGCTGCGTATCAGCCTGAGCACCGTGGCCGCAGGCATGCTGATCTGGCTGCTAGGTGATGTGATGATGGTCATCTTTGCCTCCGTGCTGTGCGCGGTGGTGCTGCATGGCCTGTCCGCCCTGCTGGTGCGCCACCTGCGCCTTTCCTACGCATGGGCGCTGGCGCTGGTTGTGGTTGCGGTTATCAGCAGTGTGGTGCTGCTAGTGTGGAACAGCGGCCCGTCCATCGCCAACGAAGTCATGCGTCTGCAAGAAGCCCTGCGCCAGCAGGAAACCGCTCTGCGCCAGACCATGCAGAACAGCCCCACGGGCCAGCTTATTGCCAAATACCTGCCCTCATCGCTGGGCAACCCACAGGGGGGTGGCGAGAGCAGTCTGGCCTCTCTCGGCTCACGTCTGGCCGGTTCAATGACCGGCATGCTTGGCTCGGCTTTCGGCGCGCTTGGCACCATTCTGGTGGTGCTGATCGCGGGGCTTTATTTTGCCATGTCTCCCAGCACCTACGCCAATGGCCTGCTGCGGCTGGTGCCGCCCCCGCGCCGCCAGCACATGCGCGGGCTGATGATCCGGGCCGGGCGCACCCTGTGGGCATGGGTGGCCGGGCAGTCGCTTGATATGCTTGTGGTGGGCACGCTCTCCGCTCTGGGCCTGTGGTTTATCGGGGTACCGCTCGCGCTCGCACTGGGTGTGCTGGCGGGGCTGTGCAACTTCATTCCTTATATCGGTGCTATCATGGGGGCCGTGCCTGCGCTGCTGCTCGCGCTCTCACTGGGCACGCGCGAGACTGTTATGGTCGCAGCCCTTTACGCCACCATCCAGTTTTTGGAAGGCAACGTGCTGGCCCCCGTCATCCAGCGCCACGCAGTACAGATGCCACCGGCCCTGACCGTGCTTTCACAGACATTGTTCGGTGCAATCCTCGGCTTTCCCGGCCTTATTCTGGCCTCGCCACTCACGGCAGTCCTGCTATCCATTCTGGATGGCGTAACCCCGGCCCTGTCTGAAAAGGATCGCCTGTAGCCCCTATAGGTGACAAGACAGGGTTAATACTGTACCGTTCTTCGGTTTCATGCGAAACACCGAGGAGTGTCCATGCGTGTTCTGCTTGTCGAGGATGACCAGACAGTCCGCAGGTTTATCGCCAAAAGCCTGAGCGAGACAGGTCATCTGGTCGAACAGGCGGAAGACGGCCGTCAGGCGCTACTCCATGCGGGTGCTGCGGTCTTTGATGTCATCATCCTCGACCGGGTGCTGCCTGATACACCCGAGGGCCTGCATGTCCTCACCACCCTGCGCAAAATGGGCAACACTACGCCCGTTCTGCTGCTTTCCGCCCTGTCCGATGTCGAAGACAAGGTGGCGGGCCTGAAAGCGGGTGCTGACGATTACATGACCAAGCCTTTTTCTTTCGCCGAGCTTCTGGCCCGGCTTGAAGCGCTGACACGCCGCAACCGCACCATAGCCCAGCCCGCCACCCATCTTGACGTGGGTGATCTGGCGATAGATCTGCTTTCGCGCACCGTGCACCGCGCTGGACAGAAAATCGACCTCCAGCCCCGCGAATTCCGCCTGCTGGAATTTCTCATGCGCCATGCAGGAGAAGTCGTAACCCGCTCCATGCTGCTCGAAGGTGTATGGGATTACCATTTCGACCCCCAGACCAATGTCATAGACGTTCATATTTCCCGACTGCGGCAAAAAATAGACAAACCGTTCGAACACCCCATGCTGCAGACCGTGCGCAATGCCGGTTACATGCTCGCACGCGAAAGTACGCCCCCCCTGCCATGAACCTGCCGTCATGTGCAGGCGTTATGGAGCGTGATACGCAACAGAGCGCCTGCAGACATGGCGCATGGGAGTGGCTTGATGCCCACATTTTTCCGCCCGACCGGTTTTTATCTCTCCGCACGCCGTGCAGCCACCATTGCGCTGCCCGCTCTCTGCACCGCCCCCCTGCTGCTTGCCGCCACGCAGGCGCAGGCCCAGACAGCGCCCTCCGGCCCGGCCCAGACCAAGCTGACCCTGCGCGCCGAAGGACATGTGCAGACTGCCCCCGATGAACTCACCGCTACATTCCGGGTCGAATCCCGCGACAAAAGCCCCGCCAGCGCTCAGCAGGCCGTCAACAGCCGGATAGGCAAGGCCATGGAACAGGCCGCCAAGGTGGAGGGCGTTACCACAGCGGCACTGGAATACACGGTTTCCGAACAGCATCAGGAAAAAAGCAATACGTCGTTCTGGGTTGCCCAGCAGACCATCACCCTCAAGGCCCATGACAGCAAAATTCTGCTGCCGCTGGTAGGGCAGCTTCAGGCGCAGGGGCTTATTCTCGAACAGCTCGAATGGTCCGTTTCCGAGGAACGCCGTACAGCGCTGACCCTTCAGGCTGAAACCGAAGCCGTAAAGGACCTGCAAAAACAGGCCCACACACTGGCGGAAACACTGGGCCAGCAGGTCTCGCATTTTGAGCGGGTTGATGTTTCCGCCCAACCGCTGCCCCGCCCCATGCCTGTGATGCTCATGGCCGCGCGCATGGGAGCTGATGCAGCAGAGGCACCGGTTCCTTCCAGCACGGGTGAAGCCCAGACCATACGGGCCTCCGCCACAGCCACCGTGCTTCTAACCCCCTAAATAAAATGTACCCTACGCTGAGGGGCGCGCTACATCCCCCTGAAAGCACAAAACCCGCTTCCGACCTGAGGTCTGAAGCGGGTTTTGTAAACAGAGCGGAGCAGACCCTTTAGCGGGGTGCCAGCACCATGATCATCTGCCGGTTTTCAAGACGCGGCATCTGTTCAACCTTGGTGAGTTCGTCCGTTTCGGCGCGAATCCTCTCTAGAACCTTGATCCCCAGTTCCTGATGGGCCATTTCGCGGCCACGGAAGCGCAGCGTGACCTTGACCTTGTCACCATCGCCAATGAAGCTTTTGATCGCGCGCATCTTAACCTGGTAGTCATTTTCATCGATATTCGGACGAACCTTGACTTCCTTGATTTCGATAACCTTCTGCTTCTTCTTGGCTTCGTTGCGCTTTTTCTGCTGTTCGTACTTGAACTTGCCGTAGTCGAGAATCTTGACGACCGGCGGCTCCGCATTGGGGCTGATTTCCAGCAGATCAAGCCCGACACCATAGGCACGCGCCAGAGCGTCACGAACGGTCATGATGCCGATCATTTCGCCGTTTTCATCAATGAGACGCACCTGCGGAACGCGAATCTCTTCGTTCACTCGCGGCCCTTCGCGGCTCGGGGGCGCGGGAAAAGGGGATCTGGCTATGGTCGGCTCCTGTTTTTTGTTACAAATTTTGGCTCAAGCCCCAAGGGGGCTTTTTCGCGGCGGTATTATGTGCGTTCCCAATTTTTTATCAAGCCGCCCATAAGAAAAACCTGTCATTGCAGCCTTGCTGCAACGACAGCCGCTTTCCTTCCTTTTACTCGGGTGTGCGCGCTACCCGCATATCCGGCGGGGTCGCTTCCGCACCCAGCATCTGCAACGCTTCAGCCAGCGTCAGGTTCTGCTGATCCTGACTGCCAAGGCGGCGCATGGCCACGGTGCCTTCCTCCGCCTCGCGGCGGCCTACGACGAGCATGACCGGCACACGGGCCAGACTATGCTCACGCACCTTGGCGTTAATCTTGTCGTTGCGGACATCCGCCTCAGCCACCAGACCCGCATCCCGCAGGGACTGGGCCACTTTTTCGGCATAAGGTGCGGCATCGCTCACGATAGACGCCACCACCACCTGCACCGGCGCCAGCCAGAGCGGGAAGCGACCGGCGTGCTGCTCGATCAGAATACCAAGGAAACGCTCGAACGAACCCAGAATGGCCCGGTGCAGCATGACAGGCCGGTGGCGGGCCGAATCCTCGCCTACATAGCTGGCGTCAAGCCGTTCGGGCAGAACGAGGTCAACCTGCAACGTGCCGCACTGCCAGTCACGGCCGATGGCGTCACGCAGCACGAATTCCAGTTTGGGACCGTAAAACGCACCTTCGCCGGGGTTATGTTCGTAATCCACCCCCGCGACAGCACAGGCTTCTTTCAAAGCGCTTTCCGCCTTGTCCCACACATCCTCGCTGCCCGCGCGCTGCTCTGGCCGGTCAGCAAACTTCACGCGCACATGCTCGAAGCCGAGATCGCCATAGACTTCATGCAGCATCCGCACGAAGCGCACGGTTTCATCCGCAATCTGGTCTTCCGTGCAGAAGATATGCGCATCGTCCTGCGTAAAGCCACGCACGCGCATAAGCCCGTGCAGCGCGCCCGAGGGCTCGTAACGGTGGCAGGCCCCAAATTCCGCCATACGCAGCGGCAGTTCACGGTAGGAGCGCAGGCCATGGCGGAAAATCTGCACATGGCAGGGGCAGTTCATGGGCTTGAGGGCAAGTGTCTTGTCCTCGTCCTCCACGGTCGCCACAAACATGTGGTGGCGGTATTTGTCCCAGTGGCCTGAGGCTTCCCACAGCCCACGGTCAACAAGCTGCGGGGTCCGCACTTCCTGATAGCCGTGGCGGGTCTGCACGCGCCGCATGTAATCCTGCAGCACGCTGTAAATACGCCAGCCCTTGGCGTGCCAGAATACCTGCCCCACAGCTTCTTCCTGAAAATGGAACAGGCCCATTTCCCGGCCAATACGGCGATGGTCGCGCTTTTCGGCTTCCTCAAGCTGGTGCAAATGGGCGTCGAGCTCTTTCTGATCGCGCCATGCTGTGCCGTAAACGCGGGTCAGCATCGGGTTGCGATGATCACCACGCCAGTAGGCACCAGCCACCTTCATCAGCTTGAAGGCCGTACCAACGTCCTTTGTGGTGCGCAGATGCGGCCCACGGCACAGGTCCAGCCACTCGCCCTGACGATAGATGGAAATATCTTCGCTCTCGGGCAGATCGCGGATCAACTGCGCCTTGAAGCTCTCTCCGCGCTCTTCAAAAAAGGCGATGGCGTCATTGCGGTTCCAGACCTCGCGCACGAAGGGCTCTGCTCCCTCCACGATTTCACGCATGCGCTTTTCAATCGCGGCGAAATCATCAGGGGTGAACGGCTCGGCACGGTAGAAATCGTAATAGAACCCGTTTTCAATGGACGGCCCAATGGTCACCTGCGTACCGGGGAACAGGTCCTGCACGGCTTCGGCCAGCACATGGGCGGCATCGTGGCGGATCAGTTCAAGGGCTTCGGGATCTTTGCGGGTAATGAAGCGCAGGGCCGCATCATGGCGGATATCCTCGCGGATATCGCACAGGCGGCCATCCACTTCCATCGCCAGTGCGGCTTTGGCCAGTCCGGGCCCGATCGCTTCCGCCACCGTCGTCCCCGTAACCGGCCCGTCAAAACTGCGAACAGAACCGTCGGGTAGGGTGATAGCGGGCATGTTGATCCAAGCTCCAGTGTGTCGATATGGCTATTCAGGCCGCAATAAGGCGGCCCTGTGCTTAATGGCGCTACCAGAGCGCGGCTGCAACCCTCTGTACCGAAAGTAACGCCATATCACGCACCCACAGCACCCGCACCTGCCCCGGCACAAGCCCCATGGGGGCGGCCAGCGCAGGGTCGCCCTTGCCACAGAACAGGGTCAGGCAGCGGCAGCCTGTCAGTGCGGCAAGATGCATCGGGCCGGTATCGTTACCCACAGCGGCCCATGCGTGGGCCGCCAGCCCCGCTACATCTGCTATGGTCGTCAGGCCTGTCAGATCCAGTGCCGTGGGGCAGAGTGCCTGCACCCCCTGCGCCAGAGGCTTTTCGGCCATGCCCCCCACCACAACAGGTCGAATCCCCCGCTCGGCCAGAATGGTAGCCAGTTCGCCATATCGCCGCAGCGGCCAGCATTTGGCAGGATGGCCGGGCGAAGCCCCCGGCACCAGCAGCCCATAAGGCTGTTCAAGCCCCAGACTGGCAGGGGTCAGCCTGGCCTGTGCCAGCAGCCAGCCAATCTCCGGTTCGGGCACGCTCTCAATCCCGGCCATGCGCAACTGGTCTCGCTGGCGCGCACGGGTGTGCATATCGTTACGCCACGGGTTGCCATGCGCCAGAGCCGAGCACGGCACATGACCCGACCACCCGGCCGGTTTGCCCGCCAGCCGGAAATACCGTGCCGTACGCCCGGATGTTTGAAGATCGTAAACCCTGTCAAACCCGCGCAGGAACTGGCGCAATGCCAGCAGGCGGCGCGGCGTGGCCAGACCGGGGCGCTCATCTTCCACCACCTCATCAAACCATGGGCATGAGCGGGCGAGTTCAAGAAACGGTCTGGTTGTCAGCAGGGTAATACGTGCCTGCTGGTGCGCCTGCCTGATCGCCTGAAACGGCGCGAAGCTGTGAATGAAATCACCCAGCGCGCCAAGACGGATCACAAGCACATCATGCACAGGAGCAGGCGTGCCCTGCCCTGCCCGATGCGGCGTTTGTATCACGGCGAATCCGGGTCCGCCGCCATGACGGCCAGATCCTGCCGGGCCAGATCGGCCTCATGGCTGTCGGGGGCCAGTTCGAGCACCTGCTGCCAGTCCTGTCTGGCGCTGGCGGCATGGCCTTGCTGTTCGCTAATAATCCCGCGTTCCAGCAGGGCCTCGGGGTTGAGCGGATCAAGTGCGAGCGCGCGGCTGACATGGCCCAGAGCCGGGCCAATCTGCCCCATGCGCCGTTCCGCCGTGGCCAGCAGGACATAAGTTTGCGAAGACGCCTGCGGAACCACCGCCAGAAACCCCGTCAGCACATCCCGCGCCGCACCAGTCTCGTTCTGCTCCAGCAATGCCCGTGCCAGCACAATAACCAGCCCCTGATCCTGCTTCTGGCGTGCAAGGCCATATTCCGCACAGGCCTGAGCCCGAGCAGCCTGCCCCAGCGCCAGCCACGCATCCGCCGCCTCACGCGCAAGCTGGGCCTGATCCGCGCTGGATGGCCCATCCGCATGGCCTGTTGGCAGTTTTGCCAGCGCTTCCAGATCGGTCGCGGCGGTTGCCTCATCACCCGTTTCAAGCTGCGCTAACGCACGGCAGTGCCGGGCCTGCCAGCCCGCTCCGGCATGCACGGCATCCTGTGCGTAATCCAGCGCACCGGAGGGGTCTTCTCCCACCATTTTCATGCATGCGGCCACCGACCATGGTGGTGCCTTACCAGCACCCGCCCCATGGCTGCGCGTTGCTGCCACGGCCCACGACCCTGTGGCGAACAACGCCGTACCGGCCAGAACACCCCGCACAGGCAGGGATGAGGAGAGCCGCGATATCCGAAAAGAACGACACATGGTTGTTTTCATAGCAGACACCGGCCAGCACCGGTCAAGCTGAACCCATTCCCCGCTACCCTCCGGGACGCCAGACTCAGGCGCATGGTAGGCGTGCGGGCGCAAAGCATGGTAAGGGGCGAGCATGACCCAAGCCCCTGCCTCTCCCGTTATTATGCAGGTTCTCCCGGCACTTGATCAGGGCGGTGTGGAACGCGGCACGATAGAAATGGCCGAAGCCATTACCCTTGCCGGCGGGCAGGCACTGGTTGTCAGTACCGGAGGGAGGCTGGAAAGCCGCCTGCGCCATGCGGGGGGCACGCATCTCGCCCTCCCCCGTGCCAGCAGCCGCAACCCGCTGCATATCCTGCGTAATGCCCGCGCCCTTGAACGAATTATCCGCGCACATGATGTTGCGCTGGTTCATGCCCGCTCGCGCGCGCCGGCTTGGGCGGCACGGCTGGCCTGCCGCCGGGCAGGTGTTCCGCTTGTCACCACATGGCATGGCGACCACGCAGCCCGCTTTGGCGCCAAAAAGCTCTACAACGCCGTTCTGGCCAGCGGTGACAGGGTTATTGCCATCAGCGCGCATATCGCCCGGCGGCTGGCGGGGGAATACCATGTCGGCCCTGACAGGCTGCGCACCATCCCGCGTGGGGCCGATATCCGGCAGTTCTCTCCCGATTCCGTCAGCGGCCAGCGTGTGCATGATCTGGCCGAACAGTGGCGCGTGCCCCCTGATATTCCCGTCATCCTCATGCCCGGACGCCTGACCGCATGGAAAGGACAGGCCCTTGTGCTGCAGGCACTGGGGCAGATTGCCACAACCCGCCCGGAGCTTAGATGGTGCTGTGTGCTGATCGGCTCGGATTCACAAGGCGGCCAGTATGCCCGCACACTGGCGGAACAGGCTGCACAGGCCGGGGTGAGCGAGCATATCCGCTTTGCAGGACATTGCGATGACATGCCCGCCGCCATGGCCATGGCCTGCATGGTACTGGCCCCTTCACTCCGGCCCGAACCTTTTGGCCGTGTGGTAGTGGAAGCACAGGCACTGGCCAAACCCGTTATTGTTGCGCGCCATGGCGGTGCCATCGAAACCGTGCAGGACGGCGAGACCGGATTGGCCATAACACCCGGCAACGCCACCGAACTGGCCCACGCCATTGAAACCGTGCTGGACAGCCCTGAAGAGGCCCGCGCCTTCATGGGAGACAAGGCCCGGCAGGCCGTGCTTGACCACTACACAACACAGGCCATGCAATACGCCACCCTTGCAGTCTATGATGAACTGCTGGGCACGGCCCTTGCCCCCCATTTTGCGGCTGCCCTTACACCGGAAACACAGCCATGACCGCTCCGGCCCCTCTGTCACCCTTCAGCCAGCCCCCCAGCCGCCTTGCCTTCATGGCCGCACCCAGCGTCGAAGCCCGGCACGAACTGGACAGGCTTGTCGCGCGCTATGGCAACCGCCACCCCGGCGAGGCCGATGTGATTGTCTGCCTCGGGGGCGACGGCTTCATGCTGGAAACATTAAGCGGCGTGCTGGAAGCCGGGCTTGAAACACCCGTTTACGGCATGAACTACGGCTCTGTCGGGTTTCTAATGAACCCAACGGACGAGGAAAATCTGCCAGAGCGCCTGTGGCATGCGCAGGCGGCCACGCTGCACCCGCTGCGCATGAACGCCACCACCGTGCGGGGTGAGCATTTCGAGGCCTTGGCTCTCAACGATGTCTATCTGTTCCGCCAGACCCGACAGGCCGCCAAGCTCCGTATCGATGTAGATGGTCTGGTGCGCCTGCCTGAACTGATCTGCGATGGTGCATTGCTGGCCACACCCGCAGGCTCCACTGCCTATAACCTGTCCGCTCATGGGCCGATCGTGCCGCTCTCGGGCAATCTTCTGCCCCTGACCCCCATCTGCGCCTTTCGCCCCCGGCGCTGGCGCGGCGCGCTGCTGCCCTCCTCCGCCGAGGTCAGCTTTACCGTGCTGGAGCAGGACAAGCGCCCAGTGGCAGCCGTGGCCGATTCGATGGAAATTCGCGAGGTGGCGCATGTCAGCGTGCGTGAAGACCGGAGCCAGAGCGTGACGGTTCTGTTCGACCCCGGCCAGACCCTTTCCGAGCGGATCGCCAGCGAACAGTTCAATGCCTGAGCGGCAGGGCGGGCCAATGCCTGATTATTCGCAAAAGCCACGCCACAGGGCCTGACATTTTGCCCAGTTCACCCTTTTCATTTTGTGGGCTATTCTGCGCGACAATGCAAAACGTGTTCTCTCTTTCCCGCCGGTTTTCCCTGTTCTGTGCCGCAACCCTGCTGTCCCTTCAGGGTGCGCAGGCGCAGATCGTCACCAGCAATTCCGCGCTGGACCAGCTCGGCTCGGCCCCGGAAAAGGCCAGACCAGCCGCCCCAGCCAAACGGGCAAACACGACCACAACGCGCGAAAAGAGCCAGTCCCACGCAGCGGCGCACAAGCCCGCGCAGGAAACCAATACTCACGAAACCGAGGCCACAACTCAGGCTTCCACAACACCGCCAGTGACCTCAGGCACAGGTGCAACCACGGCAACGACTGCCCCAACGCCTGCAGCCACCCATACGCCGGGGCACCCGCCCCCGGCGGCAACCATTCCCGCGGCACCGCCCCCGCCGCCGGTTCTGACCCCCACGCCGGAAATCGCCCTGCACCCCTTCCCCATTCCACCGCAGCCCACTGTGGTGGTCACGGCCACGGGTACGGCCACCCCTATTGCTGGTGGGGTGCGCATCACCTTTGCTCCAGGGTCTGACGAACTGAATCCGGCCACGCATCAGGCTATTCTGACATACGGGCAGTCCTTGGCCGATAAGCCGAATGTCCGTGCCATTGTCATGGCCTATAGCTCAGGGGCACCCAACGACCCGTCCCTGCCACGGCGCATGGCGCTGCTGCGCGGTCTGGCCGCGCGCAGCGTGCTGATGAACAGCGGTATTCCCTCAACGCGGATTTATGTGCGTGTTATTGGCCAGCCTGCGGCAGGCGCACAGGGCGCCCCGCAGGACTATATCGACCTTGCCCAGTCCGACAGCCAACCCTGAGGCAACCAGCCCCTACGGGCTGGCTCCCATCAAAGCGTCTCTTCGATCTTGATCCGGGCTTCGGTGGCGAGCTGGTCCACCCGCTCGTTTTCCGGCACGCCGGAATGGCCCTTAACCCAGTGCCACGAAACATCATGCGGCTTGGCGGCATCCAGCAACCGGCGCCACAGATCCATATTGGCAACCGGGTCGCCCGAGGCGTTGCGCCAGTTGCGCCGCACCCAGCCCGTATGCCAGCGCGTAATGCCGTTACGAACATATTCGCTATCGGTATGCAGGCTGACAACGCACGGGCGCTTGAGTGCTTCAAGCGCCTCGGCAGCGGCTGTCAGCTCCATGCGGTTATTGGTGGTTGCCGTCTCACCGCCTGAGAGTTCACGTTCCTTGCCCTTGCAGCGCAGCAGAACACCCCAGCCACCGGGGCCGGGGTTTGGCTTGCAGCCGCCATCTGTCCAGATTTCAACCACCATTGTGGCAGACTGTTCAGAGGCAGCAGCCTCCCCTTGCGGCATAAGGGCTGAGGGATCAGAATCCGTAGCCACTGGCAGTCTCCGTCGCCATGTGAAAGCGCAACCGGCGGACATAGTCCATCGGGTCCTTGGGAGTAACCAGCGCTCCGTCAGGTGTGTTCAGCCAGTCATATAGCCGGGTCAGCAGGAAACGTAGTGCAGCACCACGTGCCAGCACCGGCATGGCGTTACGCTCAGCCGTTTCAAGCGGGCGCACTTCCTCATACCCCAGCATAATCTGCCGCGCGAAGGTAATGTTAAACGCCCCGCTCTGCTCAAAGCACCAAGCGTTCAGGCAGATGGCGATGTCATAGGCCAGAAAATCGGTGCAGGCGAAATAGAAGTCGATCAGCCCGGACAGGTCGTGGTTGAGAAAGAACACGTTGTCAGGAAACAGGTCGGCATGAATCTGCCCGCGCGGCAAAGCGGGCGTTTGCCCGTGGCCCGGCCATGCAGGCAGTGTCGCGGCCAGAGCGGCATCAAGCTCCGCCGCCAGACCGGGGAATGCGGTCTGCGCTGCGGGGCGGCAGCTTTGCAGCAGGCCGGCCCATGCATCTGGCCCAAGGCTGTTGGCCCGTTCAGGCGTATAGGACCGCCCAGCCAGATGCAGCCGCGCCATGGCGCGGCCCAGCGGGCGGCAATGCTCGCTGCGCACGCTGCGGGGCCATACGCCGGGCAGGAAGGTGGTAATGGCGGCAGGCCGCCCCGCCAGTTCCAGTAGCGTGCGCCCCTGCTGGTCAGCCACGGGCTGCGGGCAGGTTACCCCCTCGCGCGCCAGATGCTGCATCAACCCCAGAAACCACGGCAGTTCCGCGGCATTCACACGTTTTTCGTACAGGGTGAGAATGAAATCGCCTTCTGTCGTACGCAGATGGAAATTACTGTTCTCAACCCCTTCGGCAATACCTCGGAACGAGACCAGCGTGCCTATGGAAAAACCTTCCAGAAACGCACGCAGGTCTTCATCCCCAATGTCCGTATAGACGGCCATGAACCACCCTTTAGCCCAGCGGAGCAGGAAGACGGAAAGTGACGTTTTCCTCCTTCACGATCCGTTCCTCGATGCACAGGGTGTAACGCTTGGCCATTTCGGCCAGCATTTCCTGCACCAGCGCTTCTGGCGCGGATGCACCCGCCGTAATCCCCAGCGTGCTCACGCCTTCCAGCACCGACCAATCCAGAGAATCCAGACGAGGCACCAGCAGTGCGCGCCCGGCCCCCGAACGCTCCGCCACTTCACGCAGGCGCTGGGAGTTGGAGGAATTGGGCGAGCCGATCACGATCACCAGATCGCATTCAGGCGCGATATCCTTCACCGCTTCCTGACGGTTGGTGGTGGCGTAGCAGATATCCTCACGCTTGGGGCCTTCGATCAGGGGAAAGCGCGTACGCAGGATATCGACAATTTCAGCCGTATCATCCACCGAAAGCGTGGTCTGGGTGATGAAGGCAAGCCGCGCGGGGTCTTCAGGCTGAACGGTGCGGGCTTCTTCCGCATCGTTGATCAGCGTCATGGCGCCGGGCGGAAGCTGCCCCATGGTGCCAACCACCTCGGGGTGGCCCGCATGCCCGATCATCAGGATATGGCGGCTATCCGGCCCACCTGCGGCATAATGGCGCTCAGCCTCGCGGTGCACCTTGGACACCAGCGGGCAGGTTGCATCTAGATACAGCAGGTTGCGGCGTTCGGCCTCGACAGGAACCGTCTTGGGCACGCCATGAGCCGAGAACACGACATGGCCGTCTGCCGGCACTTCATCGAGTTCTTCGACAAAAATGGCACCCTGAGCTTCCAGTTCCTCCACGACGGTACGATTATGCACGATCTCATGGCGGACATAGACCGGCGCGCCGTAACGGCGGATGGCTTCCTCCACAACACGGATGGCACGATCCACCCCGGCGCAGAAGCCACGCGGCCCAGCCAGAAGAACCTTGAGAGAGCGGCCCTGCAGGGCATCCGAACCCTGAGGAGCGGCTTTGATTTCAGTTTGATCGGGCATGGTGTTCCCCAAAGTTGCCGCGGACTGTATAGAAGAGAGCTGGCTATGAAGAAGCATATTGAAAACCGGCTATGCCCGGAACCAGAAAAGGTAACAGCAGGTGTGGCCTACGCAAAGGACGCAAGGGATGCAACCCGTTTTGCGGCATATTTACCCCGAAAAGCACCTACGCAGGCATGCGGCCTTCATATGACCAGTGTTTTCCAGCCTGTTTTTCCTGTTTTCCTGTAACGCCGGACTGTCCTCATGTTTCATGATCTCACGCCCATGCGCCATTCCCTGCCCCGCATCGCGGCCACCGGCGGGGCTGCTCTGGCCATGCTGACAACGCTCGCCGGGTGCGGCAACCAGGATGACAAGTCCATGGTGTTTCCGCCCGCATGCCCGATTACGCATATCCCATCCGAGGCGGCGGACTATTATCTTTATGCCAATAATAGCACGAATTTCCGTGATCTGATCGCACGCGCCAGCATTACCAAGCTGCAGGGCGACTGCCTCGCCGCCGGGCCGAAAGACCTCAAGACCCGAATCGTGCTCCGAATCAGCGTCGAACGCGGCCCCGCCTCAACAGCCAGCACGCTGTCCCTGCCCTGGTTCGTAGCTGTGCTGCATGGCGACAAGATCGTGAACAAGCATGTGTTCCACCACACACTGACCTTCCCGCCCAATCTGTCCAATTTCCAGACCGATACCAAGGTTGTCAGCGTCGATCTGCCGATTGTCCCCAAGAACATCGATTCCGACTACCGTTTCGAAATCGGCTTCCAGCTCGACAAGGACCAGCTCGACTACAACAAGGTTCATCTCAAGCGCGCGAACTATCAGGCTTACTGATAAGCCAACGCCTGAAAAGGCCGCTGCTCCCAACAGAGCAGTGGCCTTTTTTTATAGAGCGGGCTGCGCGTCAGCCGGAAAACGCGCCAGTTCCAGCATTCTGGCCTGCCGTTCGGCCAATGCCTTTTCATCAAACCCGTCCACAATTTCGTGGAACAGTGCATTCCAGTTCATTTTCACCTTCAGGCGCATGAACACCGAGCCCAGCCCGATAGCCGAGCGATCCACCAGCACGAATTCACGCGGCAGGCGCACACCGCCTACTTTCTGCAGGCTTTCATGCACCCGGCCCAGAACCTCGCGCCCATGGGCGGGAGCGTTGTCTTCCTGAATGGAGCGTTCGCGGTCATCCATCAGCGGTGTGAACAGCAGACCCGCCCATTCATTGAGCACCTCCACCTTCTCGCGCGTTAGATCCTTGAAGCCCCATGCTTCATACGCATGGGCGGCAAGGTCGATATCGCCCGTTTTCAACGCCGTGTAGAGGTCGATATTCCCCTTGATGAAACTCCGCTTGAAAATACGAATCGCGCCGAAATCAAGCAGGTTCAGCCCGCCATCCTCCCGCACCGTAAAGTTGCCCATATGCGGGTCACCATGCACCACGCCGTACTGGTAAAGCGGCACATACCAAGCCCGGAACAGCGCACGGGCAATGGATTTTTTTCGCTCTTCATCCATACCCGCCTTGATGGCTGTGCCCAGACTTTCGCCCTGCACCCATTCCATGGTCAGCAGACGGCGGGTGCATAGCTCATCAACCGGACGTGGCACCGTAATCTCGGGGCAGTCAGCCAGTATGGCGTGATACAGCCGCATGTTCGCGGCTTCGCGACGGTAGTCGAGTTCTTCACGCAGGCGCTCGCTCAGCTCCTCCACCACATCATCCTGACGGATAGCGTTATCAAGCTTGTGGTAAACCCCGATAGCCATGCGGAACTGCCGCAGATCGGCCTCCACGGCGGTATTCATGTCGGGATATTGCAGCTTGCAGGCCACGCGGCGGCCATCGGCCAGCACGGCCTGATGCACCTGCCCCAGACTGGCGGCAGCCGATGCCTCGCGCCCGAAGGAGCGGAAGTGTTTTTCCCAGCCCGGCCCCAGTTCCGCTGTCATACGGCGGCGGACAAAATTCCAGCCCATGGGCGGTGCATTGGACTGAAGCTCAGCCAGTTCTTCGGCATAGTCCTCAGGCAGGGCACCGGGGATGGTGGCCAGAAGCTGGGCCGCCTTCATCAGCGGGCCTTTCAGCCCGCCCAGAACCGTTTTGAGGTCTTCCGCATGGGCGGCACCCCCGCTGTACAGGCCAATTTTATGCCCGGCCAGCCGGGCCGCAATGCCACCCACGGTACCCGTGGTCTGCACCATGCGCCGGAATTCGCCAAAAACCCCGGAATTATCGAGATCGCGCGCCATGCTCAGTCCCGCTCCAGTTCGTCAATAAAGCCGGAAATCACATCCAGCCCCTTGCGCCAGAAAGCCGGGTCCGATGCATCCAGCCCGAAGGGAGCCAGAAGCTCACGGTGGCGTAGCGTGCCGCCGGCCTCGAGCATGGCAAGGTATTTATCAGCAAAGCCCGGAGCGCCTTCGCTGTAAACACGATAGAGCGCGTTCACCAGACAGTCGCCAAACGCATAGGCATACACATAGAACGGCGAATGAATGAAATGTGGAATATACGCCCAGAACACATCGTAATCCGGCGTGAAGTTAAATACCGGACCGAGGCTTTCCGTCTGCACCGCACGCCAGATTTCACCAATACGCTCGGGCAGCAATTCGCCGCTACGGCGCTCGTCATGCACACGGGTTTCGAAATCATAAAAGGCAATCTGCCGCACCACGGTATTCAGCATGTCCTCCACCTTGCCGGCCAGCAGCAGCCGACGGCGCTGGGGGTCGGTTTCAGCATCCAGCAGGGAGCGGAAGGTCAGCATCTCGCCAAACACGCTGGCGGTTTCCGCCAGTGTCAGCGGCGTATCGGACATCAGATACCCCTGCCGCGCGGCCAGAACCTGATGCACCCCGTGCCCAAGTTCATGGGCCAGCGTCATGACATCACGAATACGCTCGTGATAATTCAGCAGGATATAAGGATGCGCCGAAGGCACGGTGGGGTGTGCAAACGCACCGGGCGATTTTCCGGGCGCGGGTGGCACGTCAATCCACGGATTGCTCAGGAAGGTGCTGATAATGCTGCCCAGACGCGGATCAAATCCGTCATAGGCCTTTTGCACGATGTCCTTGGCCTCGGCCCAAGGAATAGCACGCTCGTCACTACCCGGTAGGGGGGCGTTACGGTCCCAGTGCTCAAGCTTTTCCAGCCCCATCCAGCGGGCCTTGAGTGCATAGTAGCGGTGCGAAAGGCGGGGGTAATCAGTCTTTACGGCTGAAACCAGCGCATCCACCACCTCATCTTCCACCATATTGGACAGATTGCGCGACGAGGTGGGCCGGGCGTAATGCCGCAGCCCATCGGCAATGGACTTGTCCTTGGCCAGCGTGTTGGTAATGAGCGAGAACAGCCGCAGATTGGTGCCAAAAACCTCGCCCACGGCCTTGCCCGCCTGCTCGCGCACGGCGCGCTCGGGGGAGGACAGGCGGTTGAGCGCCTCGCCCACCGTCATCTCGCGACCATCCAGCGTGACACGCAGGGCTGCAATTGTCTCGTCAAACAGGCGGCACCAAGCCTGAGCCCCTGTGACGGATTTTTCCAGAAAGACCTTTTCCACTTCATCGGAAAGCTGGTGCTCACGATACATCCGCACATCGCGCAGGTAAGGCTGCCAGCGCGCCAGTGCGGGGTCTTTCAGCTTTTGAGCAAGGTCGCCCTCTTCCAGCCGGTTCAGCTCAAGGCCGAAAAACAGCAGGTCCGCTGCGATCGTGGTCAGCCGTTCATTCATGGACTGGCTGAAACGGCTGATGGCGGCATCCGACGAATCCGCGGCAAACAGCAAGGAAGAATAAGAGCCAGCACGGCCCAGCTTTTCTTCCACCGCCTCGAATGTTTCGAGGGCTTCGGCCAGTTGCGCGCCGGACAGGGCGGCAAGTTTCCCCTGATAATGCCCGCTGAACGCCCGCGCCTGCTCGGCAGCCTGCGTCAGATCGGCCTCAAGCTTGGGGTCGTCCATCCCCGCATACAGGGCGGAAAGATCCCAGCGCGGCAGGCTCGCCTGTATATCGGCGGCAGCCTGTTCCACCTCGGAGGAATAGGCGGCAGCACCGCAGGAGGGTGCGGCACGCCGCAGGGAAGACATGAAATGGGGGGATGACTTGGTCTGTTCCATACCCCCACTCTAACCTGCAAATTTGCCCGAGGCGAGAGCACTTGCCGGGTGCGGCACGCAGCGCCCCAATACCGCCCCCCAAATACGAAGCGGGCGAAGAGGAAGCCCCTTCGCCCGCTATCGTTCATTCACCTGTTCGCAAAGGGATCAGGCCGTTTTTTCCAGCGCCACTTCGGGAACGGAAAAACCAATCACCTTGGCGTAATCGGTGGGTACGATCTGCCAGAAGCGCGGCAGAACCTCTTCCCACTTGTGCAGCAGCATGGCCGCATAGGCAGAATCGGTTTCTTCCACGTGGCGTTCAACCAGCCGCTTGAGAGTATCGGCCCATTTCGGATCGACAACCCGTGTCCAGATCAGGGATTCGGGGTTGATGCGCTTGTCGAAGGTATTGTGCTCATCCAGCACGAAAGCCATGCCGCCGGTAAAGCCTGCGCCGAAATTGTCGCCCACATCACCCAGCACCACAACGGTGCCGCCGGTCATGTATTCGCACCCGTTCGACCCGCAGCCTTCCACCACGGCCACAGCCCCCGAGTTACGCACCGCAAAGCGCTCACCCGCCTGCCCGGCCGCATACAGCTCACCCGCCGTTGCGCCATACAGCACCGTGTTGCCGATAATGGCGTTCTGGTTGGACACCAGCGTGGAGGACACGGACGGACGCACCGTAATGGTAGCCCCCGAAAGCCCCTTGCCCACGTAATCGTTGGCATCGCCAATGACTTCGAGCTTGAGCCCCTGCACCGCAAACGCCCCGAGCGACTGCCCGGCAGACCCGCGCAGGCGCACCGTCAGGTGACCCGGTGCCAGCGTTGCCATGCCGAACTGACGCACGATCAGCGAAGACATACGCGTGCCAATGGCGCGCTGCGTGTTCTGCACATTGTAATGCAGCTGCATTTTCTCGCCATGCGAGAACAGCGGCTGGGCATCGCCAATCATCTGCGCGTCAAGCGTATCGGGCACCTCGTTACGGCCTTCAAGCGTGCAGTAGCGCGCATACGGGCCGGGGTCCGCCTGAGACAGCAGGGAGTTCAGATCCAGATCATCCAGATCATCCGTGCCACGTGAAACCTGATGCAGCAGATCCGTGCGCCCGATCACCTCATTGAGGGTACGGAAGCCGAGCGATGCCAGAATGTTGCGCACATCTTCGGCAATGAAGGAGAACAGGTTGATCACCTTCTCCGGCGTGCCTTCAAACTTGGCGCGCATGGCCGGGTCCTGCGAACACACGCCCACCGGGCATGTGTTGGAATGGCACTGACGCACCATAATGCAGCCCATGGCCACAAGGCTGGCCGTGCCGATACCGAATTCCTCGGCACCCAGCATGGCGGCAATCACCACATCACGCCCGGTCTTGATCCCGCCATCCGCACGCAGGCGCACACGGTGACGTAGACGGTTGAGCATGAGCACCTGATGCGTTTCCGCCAGACCTAGCTCCCACGGCAGACCCGCATATTTGATGGAGCTGACCGGGCTGGCCCCCGTGCCACCGCAATGGCCGGAAATCAGGATAGCATCGGCCTTGGCCTTGGCCACACCTGCCGCAATGGTGCCGATACCCGAGCGCGCCACCAGCTTGACGGTTACTGTCGCATCCGGGTTGATCTGCTTGAGATCGTAGATGAGCTGCGCCAGATCTTCGATCGAGTAGATATCATGATGCGGCGGGGGCGAAATAAGGGTCACACCCGGCGTTGCATGACGCAGCTTGGCGATCAGCTCCGTAACCTTGAAGCCCGGCAACTGCCCGCCTTCACCCGGCTTGGCACCCTGCGCCACCTTGATTTCAAGCTCGCGGCAATCATTGAGATACTGCGCGGTCACACCAAAACGGCCCGATGCCACCTGCTTGATGGCAGAGGAGGCATTGTCACCATTGGGGCGCGGCTTGGCGCGTGCCGGATCTTCACCACCCTCACCGGAATCGGATTTCGCACCGATACGGTTCATGGCGATAGAGAGCGTCTCATGCGCTTCGGGACTGAGCGCACCCAGAGAAATGGCGGGCGAGATCAGGCGCTTACGCAGCTGCGTAATGCTTTCGACCTCTTCCACCGGAATGGGCGTGCGCCCTTCACGGAAGTCGAGCAGGTCACGCAGCGCCACGGGAGGCTGTGCGCGCACGGCATCGGCATAACGCTTGTAGGTGGTGAAGCTGTCGGTTGCTACGGCGGTCTGGAGCATGTGGATCACCCCGCCGTCGAACGCATGCTGCTCCCCGGTGCGACGCATCTTGTACAGCCCGCCCACCGGCAGGGTCAGAGCGGAAGCCGCCGACCACGCCTGCTTGTGCAGACCCAGCACCTTGCGGGCAATGCCCGACAGGCCAATACCGGAAACGCGCGAGGGCATGCCGGGGAAGAACTCCGCCGCCAGCGCACGGGACAGGCCCACGGCCTCGAAATTGCAGCCGCCACGATACGACGCCACGATGGAAATACCCATCTTGGACATGATCTTGAGCAGACCCTTGTCCACCGCCTTACGATAACGCTCCATGCACTCACGCAGGCTACGCTCGCCAAACAGGCCCCGACGGTGCCGCTCGGCAATGCTTTCCTGCGCCAGATACGGGTTGACCGTGGTCGCACCGACCCCGATCGTCACCGCAATGGCATGCACATCCAGCGCCGTGGCCGTGCGTACGTTCAGCGAGGTAAACGTACGCAGCGAGGTGCGCACCAGATGCGTATGCACCGCCGCCGTAGCCAGAATCATGGGAATGGAAGCGCGTTCGGCGGACTGGTCCTCATCCGTCAGGAACACATGGGTGCAGCCACGGCGCACGCCTTCCTCGGCCTCACGGCGAATACGGGCAATGGCTTCACGCAGGCCGGCCTCGCCATCGGCAGCGGGGAAGGTGCAGTCGATCACACAGCCCGCGTCCTTACAGAACGCGCGCAGGGCTTCATATTCACCCGAAGTCAGCACCGGGCTGGGCAGTTGCAGCATGGCGCACTGCTCGGCCGACTGGTCGAGAATGTTGCCCAGATTGCCCAGCCGCGTCACGAGGCTCATGACACCCGATTCACGCAGGGAATCGATAGGCGGGTTGGTCACCTGGCTGAACATCTGGCGGAAATAATGCGACAGCCCGCGATAGCGTGAGGACAGAACGGCCAGAGGCGTATCATCACCCATGGAGCCGATGGCTTCGCTCGCATCTTCCACCATCGGGTGGAGAATAGCTTCCAGTTCCTCAAGCGTAGTGCCAACCGCAAGCTGGCGGCGGCGCAGTTCGTCGCCCGTATAATGCGCGGGCTCCGTCACATCGGAACGAACCAGATGCCCGACCTTTTGCGTGCGCTTGATCCAGTCCGAGAAATCCTGACGTTCGGACAGCACATCGAGCAGTTCGGCATTGCCGTACAGCCGTGCCTCGTCCAGATCCACGCCAATCATCTCGCCCGGGCCAAGGCGGCCACGGCTGACAATGGCGTTATCAGGCACGCGCACCATACCGGTTTCCGAACCCACGATCAGCAGATTGTCGGTGGTAATGGTGTAGCGCAGCGGACGCAGGCCGGAACGGTCAAGCCCCGCAACGATCCAGCGCCCATCGGTGGCGCACAGAGCGGCCGGACCGTCCCACGGTTCCATAACCGCGTTGCAGTAGGTGAACATATCCCGATGCGCCTGCTTCATGGAGGAGTTACCCCCCACGCTGGCCGGGATCATCAGGGCCTTGGCAGCAGGCGCATCACGCCCGGCAAAGGTCAGCAGTTCAAACACGTTGTCCAGTGTCGCGGTATCGGAGCCACCAGCCTGCACCAGCGGCTTGATATCGTTCATCCACGGATCAAGATCGGGGTGAGAAAGCCGCGTCTCATGGCTTTTCATCCAGTTGACGTTACCCGAAATGGTGTTGATTTCACCATTATGCGCCAGACGGCGGAAAGGCTGCGCCAGCTTCCATGTCGGGAAGGTGTTGGTCGAATAGCGCTGATGATAGATGGCAAAACGGCTGATAAACCGCTCGTCGAGCAGATCAGGATAGAATTCCGTCAGATGCTCGGCCAGGAACATGCCCTTATAGATAAGGGAGCGGCATGAGAGCGAGCAGATATACAGGTCAACCTGTGCTGCGATAGCCGCCTTTTCGATACGCCGACGGATCACGTACAGGTCGCGCTCGAACGTTTCCTCATCCCGGCAAGGCAGGTTGCGGATCAGGATCTGTTCGATTTCAGGCCGGGTCGCATTGGCTTTCTCACCAATGCAGGCCGTGTCAATCGGCACCTGACGCCAGCCGTAAATGCCGTAACCCAGAGCCAGAATTTCGGTTTCGATAATCTGGCGGCACTGTTCCTGCGCGCTCATATCGGTCTTGGGCAGAAAGACCTGCCCCACCGCAATCGGCCCCTTGTCCGGGCTATCACCCGTACGGCGGATGGCATCGGCAAAGAACGCCTGCGGAATTTCAACGTGAATACCAGCGCCATCGCCCGTCTTGCCGTCGGCATCGACAGCGCCACGGTGCCAGATGGCCTTCAGGGCTGCGATACCGGCTTCCACCACCTCGCGACGGCGCTGGCCGTCGAGAGCAGCAATAAGGCCCACACCGCAGGAATCGCGCTCATCAGCCGGGTCGTACAGCCCGTCCAGCGCTGTTACGTTGGCGTCCCACGCGTTCAGGAACTCCGCGCCGCTTTCCATGTTCGGAACCTGTTCCATCGTCATCAACCCTGCTCCTGCGCGGCGGGTGCCGTATTGTTTGCTTCAATCCACTGCTGAATGCTGTCGGCAGCCTCACGCCCGTCCTTGATGGCCCACACCACAAGACTGGCACCGCGCACGATATCGCCCGCGGCAAAAACGCCGGGCACCGTGGTCTGGAAATCCTGCTGGCCAACCTTGAGCGTGCCCCAGCGCGAAACCTCAAGCCCCGGCTGCGCCCAGAGCTGGGGCAGCGGCTCGGGATCAAACCCCAGCGCCTTGATGACCAGATCGGCCTCAAGCGTGAAGGAAGAACCTTCAAGCGCTTCTACGGACTGACGGCCCGAGGCATCAGGCAGACCCAGCTTCATGCGCGTGGCGCGCACACCCGTAACATGACCATCGCCCACGAACGCCTCGGGAGCGGCCAGCCATTCGAACTGCACGCCTTCTTCCTCGGCGTTTTTCACTTCACGGGCGGAGCCGGGCATGTTCGCCTTGTCGCGCCGGTAGAGGCAGCGCACGGATTTGGCACCCTGACGGATGGCGGTGCGCACGCAGTCCATGGCGGTATCGCCACCACCCAGCACCACCACGTTCTTGCCGTTGGCATCCAGCGCCTGCGCGTCATCCGGCAGGGTATCGCCCAGCGAGCGACGGTTGGAAGCAGTCAGGTAATCAAGCGCGCGCTCGATCCCGGCCAGACCTGCACCGGGGCCACCGATTTCGCGCGACTTGTAAACACCCGTGGCAATCAGCACGGCATTGTGGCGCGCACGCAGGGCGTCGAACGACAGTTCGCCTTCCCCGCTACCAATCCCCTGACCGAGGTGGAACGTAACGCCGCTTTCCACCAGCAGGTCATGACGGCGGGCCACGATATGCTTTTCGAGCTTGAAGCCGGGAATACCATAGACCAGCAGACCGCCTACGCGGTCGTAACGGTCATAGACATGCACCTGAAAACCAGCAGCACGCAGGCGCTCGGCCGCGGCAAGCCCGGCAGGGCCTGCGCCAACGATACCCACCGATTCCTCACGCTCCGCGAAAGGACGGGTCGGGCGCACCCAGCCGTTTTCAAAAGCTGTATCGGTGATGTAGCGCTCAACGGCACCAATGGTCACGCTCTCGAACCCCGGTTCGATCACGCAGTTGCCTTCGCACAGCCTGTCCTGCGGGCAGATACGGCCACAGATTTCAGGAAAACTGTTGGTGGCGGAGGACACGCCATAGGCTTCCTCCAGCCGCCCCTGAGCGGTGAGCATCAGCCAGTCGGGAATGTTGTTCCCCAGCGGGCAGTGAACCGAGCAGAACGGCACGCCGCACTGCGAGCAGCGGCTGGACTGTTCCACGGCACCGGCAGGCACGAAATCCGTATAGATTTCGTCAAAATCCGCGCGGCGATCTTCGGCCGTGCGTTTCTCCGGCTGTCTCTGCTGAACGGAGACAAATTTCAGCATCTTGTTTGTCATGCGCAATCCCCGGACGACAGGGCGCGCCAGACAGACCTCGCCCCTTAAATCAAGCGACGCGCACCCTGCCCGTTCCTGCAGGCAATAAAAAGACAGCATTGCTGTCCTTTTTGTGTTTTCTGGCAGTTTTCTGCAGAAAAATCACACATCTTTACCCTAAAAGGCACCCAGCATCACCGCTCGGGAACAAAAATACCCGCGCGACCACCCCCAGCCCGGTAGCGCTCCAGATAAAACGGCACACAGGAGGCCACACTGCGCGGCACCAGCCCGAACGGCTCAAACCCCGATTCGTTCGCGGGCATGACCGTATCACGCGAGAGCATGAGCAACTGGTCGCGCGTTAGCAGCTTGCCCGGCAGTTTTTCCAAAACCCAAGCCTGAAGCCGGGCGAGAGACAACGGCACATGCAGCAGGGATTTGTCGCGCCCAGTTTCTTTCAGCACCAGCCGTGCAATCTCGCGCATGGACATAACCTGTGGCCCACCCAGCGGCCAGCTCCGGGCCACGTAACCATCCTGCGTGGCAAGCCTACCCACCACCTCTGCCACATCGCCCACATAAACAGGCTGCACCCGCGTATCGGGTTCATAAACCGGCAAAACAGGCAGGTAGCGCGCCAACGTGGCGAACAGATTGAAAAAACGATCCTCAGGCCCAAAAATCACGGACGGGCGCACAATGGCGGCATCGGGCCGGTACTGTTTGACGGCATTTTCACCCTCCGCCCGACTGCGCCCGTAAGCGGATGGCGCATTATCTTCCGGCCCGCACCCAAGGGCGGACATATGCACGAAACGCGCCACACCCGCCTGCGCGGCTAGGCGAGCCACACGCCCCGCCCCCTCCACATTGACCGCATGAAGTGTCTGCCCGCCCGATGAACCCAACACCGCCGCAAGATTGATCACCACATCCGCCCCACGCACCACGCAGGCCACGGATTGCTCATCCCGCACGCTGGCATAGAACGGCGCCACCTGCCCCACACGCCCCAGAGGCCGCAGCAGCGCACCACGGTCCGGCCTGCGGCTGGCCACGCGCACCATGTAGCCAGCCTGCGCCAGAAACTGCACGACATACTGCCCGACAAAACCGCCGCCACCAAAAACGACCGCCGTCCCGCTTACACTCATGACCCTGCCTTTCCGCATGCCGCCAGCAGCACACCGGACACAGAACACGCGCCCGGCCCCCGACGACCGTGATGTGTAGGTGGAGTGTGACCCAATCACGCACACTCGGGAACCTCCCCACAGGGAATTCCCCCTTACCTTCACAGGAATGTGGTCAAGTGGCGGAACGGACAGGATTCTTTTTGCCTGTTTCAGAAAAAATACATTTTGTGCGTTGACGTGCCCTCACACCCACGGTAAACGCCTCTCCACCAGCCTGCTCCGAGCGGGTTGCCATTTGAGCCCAGATGGCGGAATTGGTAGACGCGCAGGTTTCAGGTACCTGTGGCCGCAAGGTCGTGGAAGTTCGAGTCTTCTTCTGGGCACCATCTCTCCCAAATAAAAATAAATACATCCCCTTTGGGGGAGCCACCCTCTCGGCTTGGGTCAGCTTTTACCTTGCTGCACACAAACCTCTGATATGGCGTAATTTATTTTCCACGCGCACCACGTTTTGCCAGTTGACGCCCACCCGCGCCCACGGTAAACGCCTCTTCACCAGCCTGCTTCAAGCGGGTTGCCGTTTGTGCCCAGATGGCGGAATTGGTAGACGCGCAGGTTTCAGGTACCTGTGGCCGCAAGGTCGTGGAAGTTCGAGTCTTCTTCTGGGCACCATCTCTCCCGAACAATAATGTAAAGCCTATCCGGCTAGCCCGGCACCCGCTGCGGCAAAGTAGCGGTTAATGGCATCGCACAGCGCACCCGCAACCATCGCCCGGTGCCCAGCCTGCTTGAGTGCTGCCTCGTCCAGCCTGTTGGACATGAAACCCATCTCCACCAGCACAGAGGGAATCTGGGCCGATTTAAGCACCGCAAAGGCGGCATGCCGGTGTGGGTGCGACAGCAGCAGCACGCGTGAGCGGAAAGAGGACACCACCGCCTGCGCCATATGCGCCGAGCCTGCACGTGTTTCTTCCGTAACCAGACTGGCCAGAATCTGCTGCACCTCGGGCGAGGCCCCATGCACCAGCGGGCCACCGTAACGATCCGCACTGTTTTCCGTGCGCGCCAGATCAGCCGTCTGCGTGTCGGATGCGCCGTGGGCATGCGTATAGACACTCGCCCCACGCACCGAAGGATTATGCAGGGCATCCGCATGCATGGACAAAAACAGCGCCGCACCATGCTGCTGCGCCAGTTCAACCCGCCCTGCCAGTGGAATGAAGTGATCGCTGCTGCGCGTCATGGCGACACGATAGCGGCCCGTTGCCAGAAGCTGGTTCCGCAATTCCTGCCCCGCTGCCTCGGCCACATGTTTTTCATACGTGCCGGACAGGCCGATAGCGCCGGGGTCCTTACCGCCATGCCCGGGGTCGAGCATGATCAGGGGCTTGGGCGGCTCCGCCCCGCCAATAATCGCAGGGGCCGCAAGCTTGGGGGCATGATGCGCCGCACGCGCCAGCGCACCAGCCCACGGCATGGCACCCCCCACCGCAACACCACCGAGAATAAGGCGCCTCGGGAGTAAAAGCCCCGAAGAGCCACGCCCGTAAAGCGCATCATCGGTAGGATAAGGCTGCATTACCCCGGAATTTTTCCCGCCATCCTGCGACATTGGCTCTCCCTGACAGCATTCCCCGCAAAGTCTAGCACCGTGCGCGCTCCCTGTGCCAAGAAATCACGCTGGATAAAATGCCCCACAGTCTACTTATCTCAGACTAACCAAAGCCTTCTGGTCGCGTTGTCATATGGCTGTCACATGAATGTCTTGCAGACAGCCAGTATTTGCGCCATGCTTATTGTGCATGGAAAAAGGGCTTTAATGCCCGCCGTGCAGACTGTGTTCCAGTTTCTGGCCCGCAACGCCCGCAGGCCGCCCGGATTGAGGGTGGCCCGGTATGGAGCATCAGAAGTCGGCGCACATAACAAAGGACACGTGACAATCGCCCGTTTCAACGCCCTGAACACGACGGACAGACCGCAGGTGGCATGCCCCCTGGCTGGTGCCGCGCCGTGGCTTCCGGTCGGTTGGGGCGCAAGCGCTATCCGTGTTCCAGTTCATGCCTCTTTTTACCCGCAGGAAGCGCCCCCGCGCCACGTTATGCCCTTGTGGCAGCAGCGCGGCACGGGCTGGCCACCTGCGCACCGGAGTTGTTTTTTTTATGTCAAAGCGGATGCTTATCGACGCGACACACGCGGAAGAAACGCGCGTGGTCGTGATGGATGGAAACAGACTTGAAGATTACGATGTTGAATCGGCTGCCAAAAAGCAGCTCAAAGGCAACATCTACCTAGCACGTGTTATCCGGGTTGAACCCAGCCTTCAGGCCGCTTTTGTGGAATATGGTGGCAACCGGCACGGCTTTCTGGCCTTCAGCGAAATCCACCCGGATTACTATCAGATCCCCGTAGCGGATCGTGAGCAGCTTCTGGCCCTGCAGGCCGAAGAAGAAACCCTGCTCCAGAACGCCGAGGACGAAGATGAGGAAGGGGACGCCCCCAGCGCCTCCGCCGAGGACGCGGAAGGTGCCGAACCCTCTGAAGAAGGCGAAGACGCCCCCTCGTCCGAACAGGCCGATGCCCCGGAATATGTGAGCGGTGAAACCGATACGGGCGAGGAAGCGCTGATCCAGAAGCGCATTGCCCGTTTCCTGCGCAATTACCGTATTCAGGAAGTCATTCGCCGCCGTCAGGTCATGCTGGTGCAGGTGGTCAAGGAAGAACGCGGCAACAAGGGTGCCGCTCTGACCACCTATGTATCGCTGGCCGGCCGCTACTGCGTGCTGATGCCCAACGCCCTGCGGGGCGGCGGTGTGTCGCGCAAGATTACCTCCGTGCCCGACCGCAAGCGCCTGCGCGATATCATCAGCGGGCTGAACCTGCCGCGCGGCATGGCCATGATTGTCCGCACCGCAGGCGCACAGCGCCCCGGACCGGAAATCACCCGTGACTGCGAATACCTGCTGCACCTGTGGGATGACATCCGCGATCATACGCTGGGCTCCATGGCTCCGGCGCTGATCTATGAGGAAGCCAGCCTGGTCAAACGCGCCATCCGCGATGTGTATACGCGTGATGTGAGCGAGATCGTGGTGGATGGCGAAAGTGGCTGGAAAGCCGCCCGCGACTTCATGCGCATGCTCATGCCCCAGCACGCCGAAAAGGTGCGGCTGTGGAACAAGGAAAACCAGCCCCTCTTCACCCATTATCAGGTGGAAGGGCACCTTGATGCCATGTTCTCCCCCGTGGTGCCGCTGCGCTCGGGTGGGTATCTGGTTATCAACCAGACCGAAGCGCTCGTCGCGATCGACGTGAACTCGGGCAAGGCCACAAGCCAGCGCAACATCGAGGAAACCGCCTTCCGCACCAATCAGGAAGCAGCGGATGAAGTGGCGCGCCAGCTCCGCCTGCGCGACCTTGCCGGGCTGATTGTGATCGACTTCATCGATATGGAGTCCCGCCGCCACAACGCCATGATCGAGCGCCGCCTGAAGGACGCCCTGCGCAACGACCGCGCCCGCATCCAGATTGGCTCCATCTCCCATTTCGGGTTGCTGGAAATGTCACGCCAGCGGCTGCGCCCCTCGGTGGCGGAAGCGGCTTTCGTGCCCTGCCCGCACTGCAATGGCACCGGCGTTACCCGCAGCGTGGAAAGCTCCGCCCTGCATGTGCTCCGCTCCGTGGAAGAAGAAGGCGCACGCCGCCGGGCCTCGGCCATTACGGTGCATGTCGCAGCCGATATCGCTTTCTATATCCTGAACAACAAACGCGACTGGCTGGGCCAGATCGAACAGCGCCACCAGATGGAGGTTCTGTTCTCGCCCGACGCTACGCTGCAGGTGCCGGAAATCCGCATCGAGCGCCGCCAGAGTGCACGCCATCCGTCGGCATCGCAGCAGGCCACTCAGCTTGCCCCGGTTGAAAACGTGGTGGCCGACGAGCCCGCTACGGAAGAAAACCTGCCCACCACACAGGCCACGCAGCCTGTGGCACAGGCACAACCCCGGCAGAATGAAGCCGAGGCTGCCGTGCAGGGTGAAGCCGGCACTCAAGGTGAGGACGAGCCGCGCCGCCGTCGCCGCCGTCGTCGTCGCCGTCGTGGTGGTGGCGGGAACGAAAACGCCCAGTCCGATGCCACTCAGCACGCGGATGCCGATACCGAGGAAGAAGCGGATGAAGGGCAGGACACCGCGCCTGACCACGAACCCGCCACAGCCCGTACTGCGGCTGAAGCCACGGACGGTACAGCCGCCAATCTGGTGCCCGGTCGCCGTCGCACCCGCCACACCCGCGTGCGGCGTGATGAGACTGAGCAGCAGCCTGCTGCACAGACCATCGCCATAGAGGAAGGGGCGGCACCGCAGCCGCGCCGTCCGGTCTGGAATGGCCCGACTCCGGCCAATCCGTTTGGTGGGGAGCCTGATATTTTCGAACTACTCGAAAATAGCGTGCAGCGGCACAATACTGCGCCGCGTCAGGCCCAGCCCGAGCGCAAGGTAGAAGCTCCGGCCCAGCCCGTAGCACCGGAACAGGAAAAGGTTGCAGCCCCCGTGGTTGCTGAGGTGGAAACCCCGGCACCCGTTGCCGAGGAAGCTGAAGCCAAACCTGCCCGCCGCCCCCGCCGTCGTGCTGCTGCAAAAACCGGCACGGATGAAACCGTGCAGGCACAAACGGCAGATCAGGCTGAGGACGAAGCCACGGAGGCCAAGCCAACCCGCCGCCGCACCACCCGCAAAAGTGCTGCCAAGGCTGAACCCGAAGCCACGGTGGAAGCCGTTGTAGAAGAAAGCGCGGAGGCCCCGGCCCCCAAGCCGACCCGCCGCCGCACCCGCAAAAGTGCTGCTTCAACGCAGGCCACAGAGGCTGAAACGGTAGCAGAAACCCCGGCGATTGATGCGGATGCAGCCAAGGCCGAACCGCTGGTGCAGCCGATCACGATTGAGGACAGCCCCCCCGCCGCGCGTCGCCGCACGGGGTGGTGGAAGCGCTAACACAGTCGGCCCCTGCCCCGCACAGCACCAGTGCGGGCAGGAACCGATGCAGTACGAACGGGTCAGAGCCGATGCTCTGGCCCGTTTTTTTATCCGCACCACACACTGTCTGGCCTGCTCTGCGGGGAGGGTTGCACCTACCCCGGTTTTTCTTCCGGCGCGCCCTGTGCTACAGAGCACCCCTTGCGTTCAGACACCCTCGTTCAGACGCCCCTGACCATGGACCGCAGCGTCCGCTACCGTGCCCGCCGGAGTTTTCATGACCAAGCCTTTCGCAACCCGCCCAACCGAAGATCTGGCCGATACGGCGCAGCACGGAACCGGGCGTGACGAGCGGCTGGTGCTGGCCCTGCCCAAGGGCCGTATTCTCAAAGCCGTGGCCCCACTTATCAGCCATACCGGCATGGCCCCTGCGCGCGACTGCCTTGAAGGCGACAGCCGCAAGCTGCGTTTTCCTACGCAGGACCCCATGGTGGATGTAGTGCGCGTGCGCTCGTTCGACGTAGCGACCTTCGTGGCCTCTGGTGGCGCACAGGTCGGTATCTGCGGGGCGGATGTTCTGGCGGAATTCGACTACCCGGAAATTTATGCGCCTCTGGATCTCGGCATTGGTGCATGCCGTATTTCCGTTGCCCAGCCTGCCGACCTGCCTCATGACCCGCAGGAATGGGCGCGCTGGTCGGATGTGCGGGTCGCGACAAAATACCCGGCCATTACGCGCCGCTTCTTTGCCGCGCGCGGGATCAATGCCTCTATCGTGCATCTGCACGGGGCCATGGAACTGGCCCCCATGCTGGGCCTGTCCCGCCTGATTGTCGATCTGGTGGATACCGGCTCAACCCTGCGCGCCAACGGCCTGAAAGAGGTCGAAACCATTTCGCAGGTCACCAGCCGGCTGATCGTCAACCGGACGGCCCTTAAAACCCGTCCCGAACAGATCGCCTCCGTGATCGCACGTTTCCGCGCGGCCCTGGCCATGGCCCCCGCCGCAGACACCGTATAAGACAGGGCACAGAGCATGAAACGGCTTGATACGCGTGACGCTGATTTTGAACCCGCCTTTGCCAGCCTGCTGAGCGGGCGCGAGGAAGGCCAGCAGGAAGTTGCAGGCCCTGTTGCCGATATTCTCGCGCATGTGCGTCGCGAGGGGGATGCCGCCCTGTGCACCCTGACCGAGCGTTTTGACCGGCTGGCCGTAACGCCGGAAAAGCTGGCCTTCACTCCCGAGGAAATTGAGTCGGCCCGTGCACAGGTCGCCCCGGCCCTGCTCGATGCGCTGGAACTGGCCGCCGCCCGGATTGAAGCCTTCCACCGCGCCCAGATGCCGCAGGACCTGCGCTATACCGATGATGCAGGCATGACGCTGGGCCTGCGCTGGATTCCGCTCGATGCAGCAGGGCTGTATGTGCCCGGCGGCAAGGCTGCCTATCCGTCATCCGTGCTGATGAACGCCATTCCCGCACGGGTGGCCGGGGTCAAGCGGCTGGCCATGTGCGTGCCTACCCCCGATGGCACTATCAACCCGCTGGTGCTGGCCGCAGCCCATAGCGCTGGCGTAACCGAAATCTACCGCGTGGGCGGTGCGCAGGCCGTAGCCGCCATGGCCTATGGCACCGATACGATCCGTCCGGTGGACCGGATTGTCGGCCCCGGCAACGCCTATGTGGCCGAAGCCAAGCGGCAGGTGTTTGGCCATGTAGGGATCGACAGCATTGCGGGCCCCTCCGATGTGGTGGTGATTGCCGATTCGGGCTCTGATCCGCGCGTGATAGCGCTTGATCTGCTCGCACAGGCCGAGCATGACGAACTGGCACAGGCAACGCTCATCACCCCCGATACCGCTTTTGCCGATGCCGTAACTCAGGCCGTAGAAGCCGAATTGCAGGTGCTGACACGCCGGGCTATCGCTGGGGCAAGCTGGCGCGATAACGGAGCCGTGCTGATCGCCCGCGACCTGCACGAAGCCGTGGAACTGGCCAACCGTCTGGCCCCCGAACATCTGGAACTGATGGTGGACGACCCCGAGGCCCTGCTGCCGCTGGTACGCCATGCGGGCGCGGTTTTCCTTGGGCGTTTCTGCCCTGAGGCCGTTGGCGACTATGTAGGCGGGCCCAACCATGTGCTGCCCACCTCGCGCACGGCGCGCTTTGCTTCGGGGCTGGCGGTGTTCGACTTCATGAAGCGCACCACCTTCCTGTCCGGCGGGCCCGATGCCCTCCGCCGCATTGGCCCCGCTGCCGTGGCGCTGGCCGATGCCGAAGGCCTGCAGGCCCATGCGCTGAGTGTGTCTGCCCGGCTGGATGCGCTAGCGCACGACACGCCCAACACCTGACATTACGGCAGCGGCAACACAGCTAATGCTTGACCCCGCTGCCCCCCTCCACCATACCTGCTCACCAAACCTCACTCAGTCCCGAACAAACGAAGGATGCAATGTCTAAAGAAGACATGATCGAATTCAGCGGCACAGTCACCGAACTGCTGCCTAACGCCATGTTCCGCGTCAAACTCGACAACGAACATGTCATTCTGGCCCATACCAGCGGCAAAATGCGCAAGAACCGTATTCGCGTTCTGGCAGGGGACAGGGTGAATGTTGAAATGACCCCCTACGACCTGACCAAAGGCCGTATCACCTTCCGCTTCAAGTAACATCGTGCCAGCCTCCAGCCCGGACACCGCCGCGGCCGCATTCGCCTGTATGGACAAGACGGGGCAGCGCCCCCTGCTGGTTCTGGCCTCTGCCTCTCCCCGTCGGGTCGAACTGCTGAGCCAGATCGGACTGACGCCGGATCGCATCTGCCCGGCGGATATTGACGAAACACCCCACCGCGCAGAACTGCCCCGCCAGTACGCCCGACGCATGGCGGATGAAAAAGCCCGTGCCGTTGCCGTGCAGATAGACGAACCCGCCCTGATTCTAGCTGCGGATACCGTTGTAACGCTGGGCAGGCGTATTCTCCCAAAAGCCGAAAGCCGGGATATTGCGCGCTCCTGTCTGGATCTGCTGTCCGGTAGGCGACACATGGTGCTGACAGCCGTCAGCCTCATGCCCAGTGCGGCATGGACACAGGGCCGCCACGCAGAACGGCTGGTCGAAACCGCCGTTATTTTCTCGCGCCTGAGCACAGCCCAGCGTGATGCGCTGCTGGATAATGGTGACTGGCAGGGCAAGGCGGGCGGTTATGCCCTGCAAGGCGCGGCGGCAAGCCTAATCCGCTTTGTTTCGGGCAGCCCCTCCGGTGTTATCGGTTTACCCCTGTTCGAAACGGCCCAGCTCCTGCGCGGGCAGGCCGGGGGCTGGCTGGCGTGAGCCTTGTGCTGCATGTCGTCCATTATCCGGGCGAGATGCATCTTGCCGTGGCCGAACAGGGCGAACTGGTGGACTTTGCCCTATGGCGACCCGGTGCGCCCGATCATGTGGGCGATTATTTTCAGGCCCGGATTGAGGCGCTGGTACCCGGCATGGGCGGCGCTTTTGTCGATCTGGGGCTGGATACGGCGGGTTTCCTGCCTTTACCCAAAGACGCACCACCCCTGACACAGGGACAAGCCATAACCGTTGCCGTTACCCGTGCGGCACTGGGCGGCAAGGGTGTGCGTGTCAAGCTGGCCACCCCCGAGTGCGCCATCCCTCCTGCCGACAGCGCCCGTCAGGGCTCATCCCGCCTGATCGCAACTGGCCCGACACCACTTGAGCGGCTTGCCGCCCTGTGGCCACATGCCAGTATTGTCGTGGATAGCCCGGCCGCGGCAGCCCTTGTGCCTCCCGCCCTGCGTGACAGAAAGCAGCAGGGCTTTCATGCCCTGCCGGAAGACATTGCCGCTGCCTGCTCTGAGCTGGAAGAGACGGATGTGGACTTGCCCGGTGGCCTGTCCGCAACAATCACCCCCACCCCGGCTCTGATCGCCATTGATATGGACGCCCCTCCCACACAGGGAGTGCTGCCTAAACAGACCGCACAATACGCCGCCAACAAGGCCGCTCTGCCAGCGCTCATGCGCCAGATCAGGCTGCGCAACCTTTCCGGCGCCCTTGTTATTGACCCTGCGGGACTGGCCATTCGCAAACGTCAGGCCCTGCTCCCCCCCGTGCAGGAAGCGCTGCAGGCTGATCCGCTGCGTCCGCGCTGCCTTGGCGTGACGGCCCTCGGGCTGATTGAAATCCTGCGCCCCAGAGTTCTGCCCTCGCTGCCGGAACTGCTCAACAGCCCCCATGGCCGTGCCCTTGCGGCCCTGCGCCATATTGTTACCCACGCCCCCGGCACAACATCCCTGCTGGTGGGCAGCCGTATCCTGCATGCACTGGAACAGGACCCGCAGGCGGTGGCAGACTGCACACGCGCCATCGGCCATGGGCTGAACGTGGTGCTCACCCCCTCCCTGCCTGACCTGCACTGGAGTCTTGCACAGCCATGACGGACAGCCCCCGCCCTGCAAAACAGCCCGCCTGCCCTATCTGCGGCCAGCCTGCGGCCCAGGCTACCCGGCCTTTCTGCTCGCGCCGCTGCGCCGATGTAGATCTGGGCCGGTGGTTTTCAGGCGCGTACCGCATACCCGGCCAACCCGGCACGGAAGACGAAAAAGACGATGACCCTGAAATAAATCAGGAAAGATGACTTGATCTCCCCCCCATGCTGGGATAAATGCTCTCTCACGCCGCAAGGCTGCGGTGCCCAAGTAGCTCAGTTGGTAGAGCATGCGACTGAAAATCGCAGTGTCACTGGTTCGATCCCGGTCTTGGGCACCATTTTTTCTTCCTAAAAAAATTAAAGCCTGAACACAGAGTAACGCTGCTGCACAAGCGCGTTTTCAACCCTGTGACATCACCCGATGCGTGGTGTTGGCAACATTCTCCCCAGAAGGTTAACAACCACGGCTTTTTTGTGGCGCGCGCCTCTCCCAACGCGCCGCCAGCTCAGCTAAAATAGTCTCTACGGCTGCCCGCACGCCCCGTTGTAGCGGCCTGTTTTGATTTGATACGGTCGCTGGGAAAACATATTCATGAAATTTGGGGCTTCACTCGGCATAAGAACACGCCTGTTCCTGGCAATTGGCGTCATGTGCCTGTTTTCCACCTCGGTGGTCATGCTGATCGGCGTGAAAGAAATGTCCTCCTCGGAACTGGAGGGGTCGCGCCAGCTTTTTGTTGAAACCCTTGCCTCCAACGCGGATACGATCGCCCAGTCCATCGGCGGCGTGACACAGGAAACCGCCATGCTGGCGGCATCTGTTTCCGGGCTGATCTCCACCCATACGATTGACCGCGATGCTCTGGGTGACATGGTAGCCCATGCGCTTGAAATGAAACGCGCCAATGTGATGGGTCATACGCTTGCGTTCGAACCCAATGCGCTGGATGGGCACGACGCCAGTTTTGTTTCGCACAAATATTCCGATTCTACCGGGCGCTTCGTCCCCTATTTCTTTTTCAAGCCCGATGGCTCCACCGGTGTAGACAAGCTGATCATGACGCCGGAAGCCGGAACCGGCTCATGGTACGATGAGCCCCTGCATGAAAACAAAACCGTTGTAACCGCACCGTATCTCTACCCAGTCAACGGCGTGAATGTTCTGATGACCACCATCAGCGTGCCGGTGCGCCGTGCGGGCAAGGCTATTGGCATGGTCACGACCGACCTGCAGCTCACCGCACTCAACTCCGCCATTGCCAGCCTCAAGCCGCTTGGCACTGGTAATGTCGGGCTGATCGGCACTGGCAATATCTGGGTGGCCAACAGCAACGCAGCCCTTGTGGGCAAACCGGTCGATGCGGAAACAGCCGCCTTTGTCGCAGGCAAGGAAAGCAGCGGACGCTTTATCTCTGGGGCGAACGGGGCCGAATGGTTTGAAGCCGCCCGCTTCATTTCCATTCCTGACACCGATGCAAAATGGGTCGTTATCGGCATGGTGCCGCGTGCAACGCTGGTGCAGAAAGCGGCTGTAACCCGCAACCGCATGATGCTGGGGGCCATTCTGTCCTTTGCGCTGACCATGGCGTGCATCTGGTTCCAGGCCCACAGCCTGAGCAAGCCTATCCGCCAGATGACCCGGCGCATGCGCGGGCTGGCCGATGGCGATACCCAATCTCCGGTTGAAGGCCTCGATCGTGGTGACGAAATCGGGGATATGGCAAAGGCCGTAGAAGTGTTCCGCGATAACGCACAGGAACGCCTGCGCCTTGAGGCCGATATCAAAGCATCGCAGGCCCAGCAGGAGCAGGAACGTCTCACCCGTGAGCGCAAGGCTGCCAAGGACGCCGCGGATATCAAGTTCGCCGTGGACAGTCTGGCCTCGGCTCTGGCCCGGCTGGCCGATGGCGATGTGTCCTACCAGATACACGATACTTTCGTGAGCGGTCTGGACGATGTCCGCAACGACTTCAACAACTCCACGGAGCAGTTGCAGGCCACACTGCGCGAGGTTGCAACCAATGCGCGCAGCATTGCCGTGGGGAGTGATGAAATCAAGGCAGCGGTAGACGATCTGGCCCGCCGGACCGAGCAGCAGGCCGCCAATACGGAAGAAACGGCCGCTGCTCTGGAGCAGATCACCACTACGGTCAAAAACTCCACCAACCGCGCGCTGGAAGCCGGGGAGCGGATCAGGCTGGCCCATTCCAGTGCCGAAAAATCTCGCCAGAACATGATCCGCACCGTGGATGCCATGCGCGAGATCGAGAAATCCTCAACAGAAATCTCGAACATCATCACGGTCATCAACGAAATCGCGTTCCAGACCAACATCCTTGCCCTCAATGCTGGAATTGAGGCGGCACGCGCGGGCGATGCAGGGTTGGGCTTTGCCGTGGTGGCACAGGAAGTGCGTGATCTGGCACAGCGCTCGGCAGATGCCGCCAAGGGTATCCGCACGATTATCAGCACCTCCATCCAGCAGATCGGCAACGGGGTGCAGCTTGTCGGCAGTTCCAATCAGGAACTCGACAGCATTGTGGCCGACGTGCAGGAAATCAACCAGCACATGGCCTCTATTGTTCAGGCTTCGGAAGAACAGTCCACCAGCCTGCAGCAGATCAACATCGCCATGGGGCAGGTTGATCAGGACACCCAGAAAAACGTGGCCATGGCGGAAGAAATTACCGCTACCACGCACACTCTGGCCTCTGGCGGGGCGGCACTCATCCGCATGCTGGAACGTTTCACGCTCGATAACGACACCAGCGCATACCGCGCGCTGCGCTAAACGCCTCTCCCTGCCAGTCTGCTCAAAGGACTGGCAGGGATAAAATACAGGGGCGTGCAGGGACACGCCCCAGCCCAAGGAGAGCTTTCGCCCATGCCGGAGCAACAGTCTTCTCCACTCCCTGAGCAGATACCGGACAGCCTGATGGACTCAGCACACACACCCGCCCGTAGCCTGTCCGGGGTGTTTGCCAGTGTCAGCGTTCCCGGCAATGACGTGCACTGGCTCAGGCGTTTTCTGGCCTATTCCGGGCCGGGCTACATGGTATCGGTGGGTTATATGGACCCCGGCAACTGGGCTACCGACCTGCAGGGAGGCGCACAGTTCGGCTATACGCTGCTTTCCGTTATCGTCCTGTCCAGTCTGATGGCCGTTGTATTGCAGGTTCTGGCAGCCCGGCTTGGCATAGCCACGGGGCTGGATCTGGCGCAGGCATGCCGGGCTTTTCTGCCCCCCGCACTAACATTACCGCTCTGGGCAGCCTGCGAACTGGCCATTATCGCCTGCGATCTGGCTGAGGTAATCGGCACCGCCATTGCCCTGCAGCTTCTGTTCGGCCTGCCGTTGATTCTCGGCAGTATCCTGTCCGTGCTGGATGCCCTGCTGGTGCTCCTGCTCATGAACCGGGGCTTTCGCTATCTGGAAGCGTTCATCATGGCGCTGCTGGGCACTATTGCGCTCTGTTTTGTCGTGCAGGTTATTGCTGCGGCACCGCCTGCCGCAGCCCTGCTGCGCGGATTGGCCCCATCGCCCCAGATCATCCGCGATCCGGCCATGCTGTATGTGGCCATCAGCATTATCGGGGCTACGGTCATGCCTCATAATCTCTACCTGCACTCCTCTATTGTGCAGACACGTGCCTATGAGCGCACCACCGCCGGGCGGCGGGAAGCCATGCGCTGGGCTTCATGGGATAGCGGGGTCGCGCTGACACTGGCCTTTTTTGTTAACGCGGCCATTCTGGTTGTTGCAGCGGCCTTCCACACCACCGGCCACCAGCAGGTGACGGAGATAGATGAAGCCTATCGCCTTATCTCACCCGTATTAGGGCTGGGGGTTGCCTCAACCCTGTTCGGTCTGGCGCTACTTGCTGCGGGGGTAAACTCCACCGTAACCGGCACGCTGGCGGGGCAGATCATCATGGAAGGGTTTCTGAGCCTGCGCCTGCCCGCATGGGGCCGCCGCCTGCTCACTCGCGGTCTGGCTATTATTCCTGTGCTCATCATCGCGTGGCTGTATGGCGCGCAAGGGGTTAACCGGCTGCTGCTGGCCAGTCAGGTCATTTTGTCGCTGCAACTGCCCTTTGCCATTATTCCTCTGGTTTTGTTTGTTTCAAGCCGCACGGTCATGAAGGAGTTTGTCATCTCCCGACCCATGGCTATTCTGGCATGGATGATTACGGCTGTGATTGTCGTGCTGAATATCCGCCTGCTGGTGGATACATTCATGAGCTGAAACGGCCTTAACGAACAGCCTTAGCCGGCGGGGTATATGGGCCTGCCCCGCGGCTACAAAGCGGTTGCGTTTGCCAAATAAAACTGTTAGCCGCGCGCAGGTGTCAATTTATTACACAGATCATAACGTCTGAGCTCATAACAAACACACTCTAGATTTGACAAAGGGAACAGCCGTGTTTTTCGACAGTCATTTCAATATGTTACCTGTTGAAAAACAATGGGAATACATTATCGCCCGAACACCGGCCTTCATTCGTTCTGGCCTGCGCGATATTGTACAAGAACATGGCCGTTCATGCGTACAGAGCTTTTATGCTGCCCTGATTGAACACCCTGATGCAGCAGTATTTCTTGAAAAGGACATGATTGAAAAACGCCTGAGCGGAAGTCTTCAGGCATGGCTGGAACGTCTTTTTCCCGCACAGGAAGACGATGTACCGGAACTGATCGCCCTGCAGCAGCGAGTGGGGGAAATCCACGCCCGGCTTGAAATATCACCGGGGCTGGTTTCCTACGCGTTCTTTTTTATCAAGGTCAGCCTTGATTCCTTTATCGAGAAAAAATTCGACACTGAAAAAAACCAGATACAAGCGATCCTGTACTGTCAGTACATGATTGATTTCGCCATGAAATACATGAACATGGCCTATAATTCCGATTTCAGGAAAAAAATAGAACAGGATCAGTCGTTCAGAATGCTCTCTCTGGGGCAGGATCTCAATTTCGAGAAAGAAACCCAGAAAACGACTTTCTTTGACTGGAGCACACAAGCCCTCTTCTGCCTGTGCGAGCAGCGCCCGGAAAACCTCCAGACCATTGGAGAATCCCAGTTCGGTTTATGGATGAGCCATAAAGGACATGGGCTGTTCAAGGGCATGGAAGACTACAACCTGCTCCAGTCCATGATCGAAAAAATAGACCAGCGTATTGATGACATTCGTAAAAACCGCGAAATACCACCCGGCTTCGCGCTTGTTCTCAAAAACAACATTTACGACCTGACCCTTCTCACAAACCGTCTGTTTCAAGGCGTGGAAGCCCTGCAGAGCGGGCTGGATCCCCTGACAAAAGCCCTGACCCGGCGTTTCCTCGATGTCGTGCTGCAAAATGAAATCACCTTTTCGCTGACCAACGACAAGGAATTCAGCCTGATCCTGCTCGATATCGACCATTTCAAGCAGATCAACGATGAACACGGCCACCTGATCGGCGATGAAACCCTGAGGTTTATTGCTGAAATGCTGATCAACACCATCCGCAGCAACGATTTTGTTTTCCGTTATGGGGGCGAGGAATTCCTGATTGTTCTGACCGAGCGAGGCCGGAACGACGCCATGGCCTGTGCCGAGCGTATCCGCACCAATCTGGAACAATCGGTCATTACCACCTCAACAGGCAGTAAACTCCGCCTGACGGTTTCTGGAGGTGTGACAACCTTCAAGGGTGAAACCAAAATCAACACACTTGTCACGCAGGCTGACCGGGCACTGTACGAAGCCAAAGTAGCCGGGCGCAACCGTATCGTGGCTTTTGCGTAACCCGAACACCTTCGTATAACGCCCCACTGCGACATGTTGTTGACATTCCACTGCTGAAACTTATCTTCCTGCCCGTCTGGTTCCTTGGAAGAAAACCTGTTTTCTCCCAAGGCTAAGAGGGAAGCCGGTGCAAATCCGGTGCTGTCCCCGCAACTGTAAGCGTAGAGCAGAGGCCATGAACCACTGAAGCCGCAAGCTTCGGGAAGGGGCCTTGATGCGATGACACGCAAGCCAGGAGACCTGCCAGGCAAGACAGCAACCACCGGCGGGGTGACCGGGAAGGAGCGCATGGCGCCTGCCCGGTCTTGTCTTCTGCCCCTGCCGGGCATGTGCAAGCGTACCTGCCCTTTTTACCCCTGCCTTATTTCAGGCAGGTTTTTTTCATGTGTTCAACATTCAGGCTTTTCTTGCCTGCGCCGCATCGCCCCGCTCGTTCGGTTCTTTACGGTCTGGCTGCCCTTGGGCTGTTCAGCGAGGTCACGCAGGCCGCAACCGCACCCAGCTCGCAGGACACGACAACACCCCACCCCAAGGCTGAACAACCCCCCAAGACAGAGCGGATCGTAGTAACCGCATCGCGCCGCAACCTCACCGGGCGTGCCGCAACCGCCAGCGAAGGCTCCATTACCGGCACGGAACTACGGCTGCGCCCTGCCTACCGCATAGGCCAGATTCTTGAAGCTGTGCCGGGCCTTGTCGTGACATCCCATTCTGGCGAGGGCAAAGCCAACCAGTTTCTGCTGCGCGGCTTCAACCTCGATCACGGCACCGATCTGGCCAGTTTTGTAGATGACATGCCCATAAACGGGGTCAGCAACGCGCATGGTCAGGGCTATACGGACCTGAATTTTCTCATTCCCGAAACACTCAGCGGCGTCGATTATACCAAAGGACCTTTCCACGCGAATATTGGCGATTTCGGGGTCGCGGGGTCAGACCATATGAAGCTGGCCTCGGAGATCCCGCGTGAAATCACGCTCAGTGCCGGCACTCTGGGCGACTACCGGGCCTATGCAGGTGGCACGGTGCATATGGCCAATGGCGACAGATGGGTAAATGCAGGCAATATCTCCCACGCCGATGGCCCATGGCGTTACCCGGATAATGCCCGCGCCATCCGCGCCATGAGCCGCTACACCCATGGTTCAGACCGCAAGGGCTTTGATATTACGGGCATGTTTTACCGTGGCCAGTGGCGCGCCACCAACGATCAGCCTCTCGAAGCCATACAGAACGGCATGATAGACCGCTTTGGCTCGCTCGACCCGACCGATGGCGGTTTTTCAGAACGCTACAGCCTGTCCGCACACCAGCATATGAGCGGAGAAAACTGGAACTGGGTCAACAGCGCCTTTGTCGTTCATGATCGCCTGACCCTGTGGAACAACTTTACCCACTACCTTGATGACCCCGTGCATGGCGACCAGCAGGCGCAGGACGAAACCCGCACCACCCTTGGCGGCAGCAGCGCCTATACCCGCCATGACAGGCTAGCGCAGTTTCTGAGCGACACCACCGTGGGCGTACAAGGCCGTTACGATTTCCTGTATGTTGACCGCCGCCATACCGAACAACGCCGGACCCTGCCTGACTGCTCTTCAAGCGTGGGGCATTATGTGTGCAATGCGGACAATATTTCCCTTGGGGCTGTGGGCCTGTACATCCAAAACACCCTGCACTGGACCTCATGGTTCCGCACCGTTATCGGCCTGCGGGAAGATTATCAGGGTGGTGTGGACAATAATCTGGTCGATGGCAGCGCAACCCATGCAAGCCAATGGCTGTTCCAGCCCAAAGGCAGTCTGATCTTTGGGCCTTGGAAAAAATCGGAACTCTATCTGAGCGCGGGCAAGGGGTATCATTCAAACGACTTCCGCTCGGTTTCCGGTTCTTACTCAGTCGATAAATTCGCCGCCGGTTCCGTTTCCGTGCCACTGATGACAGAAGCCATCAGCGGAGAAGTCGGGATCAGAAGCACGCCCCTATCTCACCTGAACGTGCAGGTAGCGGCCTTTATCATCGATTTCGCCTCTGAACTCAGTTACGATGGCGATGCAGGGGTAACCTCTCCCGGCCCGGCCAGCCGGCGGCAGGGTGTCGAATTTTCCGCCCAGTACAACCCCCTACCCTGGATCGAACTCAACACGGACCTGTCCTTCGCCAAGGCCCGCTACCGCACAAACGACCCGCAGGCTTACGGCATTGACGGCGTGTATGTCAGCAACGCGCCGGACTTTGTCTGGTCCTTTGGCCTGCTCGTAGATACACATAAACACTGGTATGGCGGGTTGCAGGTGCGCTGGCTGGGAGGCTACGCCCTTATCGAGGACAACTCCCTGCGTTCACCCGGCTACAAGGAAGTCAACATCAATGCCGGGTACCGCTTTACACCCCGCCTGAAGCTGGAACTCAGTATTTTCAACCTGACCAACAGCCACGCTTTTGCAGCCCAATATGCGTATGACTATCGCCTGACCCCGACCTCCGCCGTCTCGACGGGGGCCACCGGCCATGCGCTTGAACCCACATCGGCAAGGCTTGCGATTACCGCGGGCTTCTGAAAAGAAAAACGCCCTGCCCGGTTTTTCCGGACAGGGCGTATAGTCGTGCGCACACCGCACGCCAGCAAAGTGGCCGTGCGAGCAGAAAACAGTCTTAGAGGTAGCTTGCCAGCGACATGTTCTTCATGTCCGCCACAAGGGTAAAGGAAGCCTCAAGCTGGGTTTTCAGCGTGGTCGTAGCCGTAATGGCGGAAGCGGCATCCGCGTCACGCGCATCGGAAAGCTGGGTCTTCAGCATCGTGGTGACGCTGGTCAGCATGGTGGAGCGTGTTGTCAGCGCGCTTTGCTGCACGCCCACCTGCGCTTCCATATCGGTCAACTGCCCGACAGTCGTGTTCAGCGACGTGTTAAGCTTCGTCACCAGATCGGTATAGCCGGGGGTTTCAGACGACATCCCACCCATAGAGGCGACAACCATGAGATCGCTCATCAGGTCGCGGATGGGAGAACCCGTAGAGGTTGAGGAGGCTGAAGAGGTGGTGGAGCTTTGCGTTGCCACCAGCCCGACCTTGGAACTGGTCGTGCTCATGACCACCGATGCCTGAAGAGACGCCGCCGTGGTGGCGGAAACCGACAGGTTGGACGAGAAAACCGAGGTCCCGGCCGTGTTGCTGCTGGCAGCCGTTGTGGCCGCAGCCAACACCGAATCAACATTGGAATCGGTCAGACCGCTCACAGCCGAGGCAATCGTGGTTGCCATGGTGCTGCTACCGATATTGCTAGCATCTGTCACCGGGGCTTCCGTCCCGTCCTGCCCGGCAAAGATGTAGGTAGAGCCACTCTGCGTGTTCAGCGCGGTCCCCAGTTCCGACAGCAGGCCTTTGGCCTGTTCCACCACGGTTGCAACGGCCGTAGCGGAACTTGTGCCCGTAACACTTGTCAGACTGGTGGAGAGTGTCTGCGCCAGACTCACGATCTGCTTCATCGTGGTGTCGGTAATGGACAGGTTTGTCTGCGTATTGGTGATGTTGGTCTGCCAGGACGCAACCTGCGTAATCTTGGGGTTCAGGCTGATGGCCGTCTGCCGGGAATCGCCCACGCCCGCATAGGTTTCCGCCAGCGTGCCAGCAGAAGTCTGCCAGCTATTCTGCTGCTGCTGCAGGGTGATGTTGTCGATGGCCGCATTGAGAATGATGGATGCGCCGTCACCACCGTACTGACCGATTGTCGTGCTCATGCTCTTCTCTCCTGCCCGGCCTTAGCTGATCGCACTCATCAGCGCTTCAAACATCGTCTGAACCGTGCTGATGATTTTTGCATTGGCGGTGAAGGAATTCTGCAAGGTCACCACCTTGGCCATTTCATTATTCACGTTCACCCCGGACACATTGGCCACCTGTGCGGAAAGGGTTGTCTGCACATAAGTAGCGGAGGTGAGGTTGCTGCTCGCATCCGAAATGGTCGCACCCTGATTGGAGGTCAGGGTTGTTGCAAGGGCAACGAGGCCCTGCGAGCCGGTATAACCGGTGGACTGGCTGCCATCCGGGCCAAGGCCGCTGGTCGGCGCGGCAAGGGAGCCCGAAACATAGGTCGAAGATGTGCCAAAGGCATCGCTCAGCACTGTGGTGGCCAGCGTGGTGTCACCATCCGTCGCCAGAGAGGACGGGTCATCCGTGTAGGTGGTGCTGACGCTAAGCTGCGAAGACAGGCCAACCAGCCCGGTCGGGGCATCCTTGGTGGCCTGTGTCGGGTCGGTGGTGGTGACCGTGCCGGAGGCATTGGTGGTGGAGGCTGCCGTGCCGTTCGTGAACAGTGCCATGCCCGCGCTGGAGAAGCGGTTCATCAGCGTATAGGAGAACGAATCGAGCTGCGCCTGCATCTGCGGGTAGGTCTGATCACGCAGGGTGATGTTGGCCCCCAGCGTGCCCCCGGTCAGGTGCGAGGTAATATCCTTGCCGTTGAGCGTAATAGCGGGCACGCCACCAGAGGTGGTGATACCATCCGCCGTAACCCCGGTTGCGGAATAATACATGGACGAGGTCAGCGTGGTGTCTTCAGTCGTCAGCGGCCATGTGCTGCTGGGCAGAGTTACCGAGCTGTCATCAAGCCCGGTCTGATCCGGGCGGGTCGGGAGCTGCGTGCCATCATCCGTGGTCACGATCATGTCGCCATTCGACTTCTCGGTGTAGGAAACCGACACCTCGGAGGACAGGCTGGACATGATGCCAAGACGCTGGTTTTCGAGGGCGGAGGTATCGCCACCAACGATCTTCAGCTTGACGATCTGCTGTGAAATTTCACCGATCTGGGTCAGGTCGGTGTTGATGGTGGAAACCGAGGCGCTGATATTGTCCTGCGTGGCCTGACGCTGCTGCGTGTAGGTGGAGGCCAGCGTGTGGATTGTATCGACCAGCGAGTTGGCATCCGAAATCACGGTAGACTGCGCGGCACTCGACTGCGGGGTGGAAGTGAGTGAGGTCAGCGCGGTCTGAACATTGCCAAGCTCATCGGCCAGCGTGGCAGTGCTGCCAGAATCGGCAGAGGTAGACCCCTGCACGGACGAGACCGCAGCCAGCGAGTTGCTCGTAGCCGTATAGGCGGCCACCTTGGCATTCTGGGTATACAGCGAGGATTGCAGGGCCGTGTTGATGTTCAGCTGCGTGTTGCCCACACGCACACCGTTACCTTGCCCGGACACAACACTGGAATACAGCGTGGCGGTTTCGCTCACGTAACCCGATGTGCTGGAATTGGCGACGTTGTTGGACGTTATGGCGTATTCGCTCGAAATCGCGTTCAGACCACTGGTGGCGATTGATAACGACGATATCAGATCCATACGCTCATTCCCCGCGTGTATGCCGTTTGCCTGCCGAACCTGCCTGCCACACACATGAGCGGGCTGATACCATCAGACGTTTGTATGAAAATCGGTAGTCGGAAATAGTTTCAAAAAGGTTACCCGAGCAGGCTTTCACCCGCCTCAGCCCATGACAACATCAGGACGAAGAGGAAGGATCAGCCGTAATCTTGTCTATGGCGGTCTGCTGCCGGGTGGATTCGGTCTGGATCAACTGAAAGGTCAGGTCGTAATCGCGCTGGATTTCCACCATGCGGGTTGTTTCACCCACGGCGTTGACATTGCTGCTTTCCAGCATGCCCTGACGGATTTCCTTGCGTGCAACTTCATGCGTCTGGGTCGTGGGTTTGAGCAGATAGGCCCCTTCAGGCGTCAGGGTATTGACGTTATCCACCGTTACCAGACCGATGGTGCCGATTGCGCCATTCTGGGTGGAAATGGTCCCATCCGAGGAAACAGAGAGAATATCATCCTCCAGCCGGATAACCAGATTCTGGTTCTGCCTGTCCAGCACGGGGTTACCTGAACCATCCACAATGGTGCCGTCCATACGACGGCTGAACTGGCCGTTGCGCGTCAGACGAATACCCTGCGTGGTGCGAACGGCAAAATACCCTTCACCATTAATGGCGAAATCGGTCTGGTTGCCCGTGGTCCGCATCTGCCCCTGAAGGTGATCCTGATACGTTGCCTGATCCTGCGTGTAGGCTTCTTCCTTGCCACCCGCGACAGTATTGGCCTCTTTCTGCTTCACCACATATTGCGAAAAAAGCTCACGGCTGGCCTTGAAGCCATCCGTGCTGGCATTGGCGAGGTTGTTGGCCGTCACATCCAGCGCGCGTGTCAGCGTATCGATACGAGACAATGCAATATAGGTTGTGTTGTCCATGGGAACCCAGCCTCACGCACCAGAAATATTATGGAGTAGCGGCCCGCTCTCGCCCGTTCACTGAAGCAGACCTGTTCTGCCTTACATATATCGAATCACGGACACGGGAGCAATATGAACACGCCCCCCTCGGGTTCGGGTGGACAGCCACATCATTAAACCCTCATGTCAGCCGCAAATAGAGCTTGCCATGGCTGGCCCATAGCCTTACCTGTAGGCTAGAACAGGATATGACGCAGGATTGATCCCGCGATGTGTCCGTATACCGAAGACCCCATCCGTTAAAATATGGGGTGGCCGCACACCAAGGCACACCCGGAGGACTGTCATCCCATGATGCGTTCCCTTGACATCGCCGGCACGGGCATGCAGGCCCAGACGACGAACGTCGATACCATCGCGAACAACATCGCCAACATGACCACCACCGGCTATAAACGTCGGCGTGCGGAATTTCAGGATCTGATCTATCAGGACCTGCGCCGCGCGGGCACCATGAGTTCCGATACGGGCGATCTTGTTCCCGCTGGTGCGCAGCTGGGCCTTGGTGTCCGTACGGCTGGTATTTATCGCATTAACGAACAGGGCACGCTGGACCAGACAGGCAACTCGCTTGATATGGCCATCGAAGGCCGTGGCTACTTCCGTGTAACGCTACCTTCGGGCGAATATGCCTACACCCGTGACGGCACCTTCTCCCTTTCGCAGGACGGCACCATCGTCAGTGCGGACGGCTACCCGCTTTCGCCCAATATCTCGCTGCCGAACAACGCCGAGAACATCACGGTGGATCAGAGCGGGCAGGTGCAGTACACGATTTCGGGCCAGACAACGGCTCAGGTAGCCGGGCAGATTCAGCTCGCCACCTTCCAGAACGAAAACGGTCTGGCCGCCATGGGGCAGAACCTGTTCACGGAAACAACCTCCTCGGGCACGGCAAACCTCGGCACCCCTCAGAGCGTGGGCTACGGCTCGCTCCGTCAGGGGTTCGTTGAAGAATCGTCGGTCAACGTTGTGACGGAAATCACCAACCTGATCAGCGCGCAGCGTGCCTATGAAATGAACAGCAAGGTCATCACAGCGGCTGACCAAATGCTCCAGACGCTGACAGGCCTGAAATAAGGTCATGAATGTGAGGGCGGTCATCGGGCTACTGGTCGCGGCGGGGTGCATGGCGTATTCCATCCCTGCCGCCAAAGCCGCCACCCTCAAGACCACCTCCATTATTACCGCTGGCACCGTCCGTCTTTCAGACCTGTTTGCCGATCTGGAACCGGGGCAGGATCGGGTGCTTGGCCCGGCTCCAGCGCCGGGCTCCAGCATTCAGGTTGGTGGTGGACAGCTTCTGGCCATTGCCGACCAGTATGGTGTGGACTGGCTCGACCAGTCCGCCAGCGCTCAGGTCACCATCACCCGTGCCGGGCGTATGCTGGACAAGGATTATTTCATCAATCTTGTCCGCCAGAACCTGCCTGATACCGGGGGTGGCCCGGTTTCGGTCGATCTGATCGACTTTCACCCCATTGCCGTCCCGCCGGATGACCCAAAGCCCGTCACCCTGTCGGATCTCAACTGGGACCCCCGCAGCGGGCGCTTTACAGCCACCATCTACCGCACGCAGACCACCGGTGATTCCACGCAGGATTCCTACCTGCTGGCTGGCACCGTCCATGCCGCCCGCCGCGTTCTGGTCTTTTCCCACGCCCTGCAGCCCGGCAGTGTTGTATCCATGGCCGATGTCAGCATGAACGACGCCTATACCGGCCGCGCGCAGGACCGCACCTACACAGATGAAGCCGATATAGACGGTATGACCCTGACCCACGCCGTCATGGCGGGAGACGCCGTGCAGGAACGCGACCTGCACCGCACGGTCGTTGTCCATAAGGGCGATCCGGTGCTGATTGTTTTTACCGCACCGGGCCTGCACCTGACTGCCAGCGGCAGGGCAATAGAAGATGGCGGTGTGGGGCAATATGTGCGCGTGCTTAATCTTGCCAGCAACATGATTATCACGGGGCGACCCAATAATGCTTCTGAAGTCATTGTCGAGGCCGGTTCCAGCGGCATGCCTTCAGACGCCGCGACCCTGCGCCGCCTGACCACTTCATCTCGTGGCGGCTAAGGAGCGGATGTTTCTGTCCGGTAACACATCAATGCGCTGGAGTTTTAGTTTGATGAAAAACCGCCTGCCGGGTGCATTCCTCATCGGCCTGATGGGGCTGTCAGGCTGTTCGGGTCTGGCCGACTTGAGCGAAATGGGCCACCCCCCGCGCATGACCCGGACATCAGACCCGACGCAGGCGCCGGAATACCGCCCCGTTACCATGCCCATGCCGCCGCTCCAACCGCCACCGACAGAGGTAGGCAGCCTGTGGCGCCCCGGCAGCCGCGCCTTTTTCAAAGATCAGCGCGCGTCTCAGGTGGGCGATCTGATCAAGATCAGCGTTGTAATTGCGGATAATGCCGCCGTTACCAACAACACATCGGCCTCGGGCAGTGGCTCGGAAAACTTCGGTATTCCCAGCCTGTTCGGCTTCCAAGGTAAGGCGCTGTCCAGCTCTTCCGCTCTGGATACCAGCAGTTCCAGTGCCAATACCGCCACCGGTACCATCAGCCGCAATGAAACGGTTACCCTGGCACTGGCAGGCACCATTACGCAGGTATTGCCCAACGGCAATTTTGTCGTGGTGGCCCGGCAGGAAGTCCGCGTAAACGGGGAACTGCGTCAGTTGATGGTCAGTGGTGTTGTGAGGCCGCAGGACATTACCGAAGACAATACCGTTACCCATGACCGGATTGCCGAAGCCCGTATCTCCTACGGTGGGCGTGGTCAGTTGAGCAAACTGCAGACCCCGCGTTACGGCCAGCAGGTGCTGGACAGCATACTGCCCTTCTGAGCCAGTTCTCCTGCCCTCATTCCCTCCATATAGCGGGGGTAATGAGGGAGAGCATGTGCCGCCTTACAGCCTGATCAGGGGTGAAACTGCGTTGCCTGTCTGAGAGCGGCTGCCACTTCATCAATCATCGGTGCGAAAGAGCGCTCTTTCGCACGGAAAAGACGCATGCTCGGATACCATGCTGTTGTCTCTCCGCTATCGAGCCAGCGCCAGCAGGCATCCTGTCGGCTCATGACCCAGACAGGGCAGGCCAGCCCTGCGGCAAGGTGAGCGGGCGAGGAATCAACGGTAATCAGCAGGTCGAGATTTTTCACAAGGGCTGCTGTATCGTCCATCGAGCGAACCTGATCCATGGGGTCAATCAGTGCGTAACCGCACTGGGCAATTTCCTCGCGCTTTTTCCCATATTGCAGGCTGATAAATGTTGCATCGGGCCGGGCTTCGATAATGGGGGCCATGGCCCGCAGCGTGGTGGAGCGACGGTCGTCCATGGCGGTGCCCCGGGCACTCTGACGGCACTCCCCAGCCCAGACCAGCCCGATACGCGGCCGCCCTGCTGGCAGGCGCGCATCCCATGCTGCAACAGCCGCTGCATCCGCCACCAGATACGGCATAACAGGCGACAGCACACTGGCCTCGCACCGGTCAGCCCGCAGCACATAAGGCAGGTTCATGATCAAATCGGCATAATCAAACCCGCCGCCAAACTGCGCGCGCAGGGCCATGCTGGCGATATCCACGACCGTAACGGTAGGGAAAGAGCGCGCAATCAACCGTTGCAGGGTCGCGGGCACGGCAAGCGTAACACGGGCACCTTTTTCCGCCAGCGCGGTTACAAAACGGACAAACTGCAACGTGTCACCCAGACCGTGGTCATGGTACAGCAGCACTGAACGGCCCTGCACATCGGTTTGCGGTGTCAGGGAGGGCAGTTTTTTAAACCATGCCTCCGCATGCAGGCCATCGGGTTTCTGGGCATGCAAAGCCCAGCCCCGACCCAGTTGCCCAGCTTTGAGCAGAGCACAGCCGTAAGAAGCCTGCATGCGCTTATTACCCGGCGCCATACGCAAGGCGGCCTCATAGTACGGCAAGGATTCCGTGGAACGGTTCAGATAGGTTAGCGCACAGCCCATGTTGCTAAGCAGAGCCGCAGATGTGCAGCGATCCGCAATGGCCCCAGCCAGTACCTGCCTGGCTTCTTCCAGAAGCCCCGCCTGAAGCAGAGCTGCTGAGAGATGCTCCATCAGCGAAACACGCTGGGCAGGATAGCGCGACAGCAGCGCTCCGAAACGCTCGCTCCCTTCAGCCAACTGACCCGCGCAGATCAGCGTATAAGCGTAGGTTTGCTGGGCTTGCACGTTATCTGGCACATGGCTCAATGCCTCTCGCAGGAGCGTGAGCGCCGTATCATACCGCACAGTATGGTGGGCAATGAGCATGGCGGCGGTAATGGTCAGGGCAATATTGCCCGGCCGCCGCGCAAGCTGGTCGAGAATAAGCCCGACGGCCTCTGCCTCGCGCCCTTCAAGAAACAGGCTTTTGACACGCGCGGGAATAAGCCCCGCAGCCCTGATCAGATCGGTATCAGTAATGGAGGCCGGGCGCGCCTGCCCCCCCATGGAAGAAACAGTATCGTTAAGGGGGGCATTACTCATTGTTCACTCTGCCTGAAAACAGGCCCATGCTTCAAAAAAGGCGTGCGCCATCTCTGCCCAGCCTAGTGGCTGAGCATATTGGCCGTCACGTTGGGCAGTTCGATACCCGCGCCAAATGCGGGCAGGTCCAGCAGGCCGATAATATCATCACCGATAATAGCCAGACCACGCAGCACCTTGCAGCTTTCGCGTCCACCCGCGGCAGGAACAGGCTGGAGTTCCACACCCTGCATGGAAACGATGTCGCACACCCTGTCCACCAGCAGCCCAACCCGCACCGAACCCAGATCCACCAGAATAATGGATGTCTGGGCGGCTTTTTCCGCCCGCTCGGTTCTGTCCTTGAAAAAAATGCCCATATCGATAACCGAGAGCGCCGTGCCGCGCACGTTAATCACCCCGGCGATATAATGTGGAGCCGCAGGCAAAGGCCGGATTTCAGACCAGTTGCCTATTTCCACAACCGACAGCAGACCGATGCCATAAACCTGCCCACCAACCTGAAAGGTCAGGATTTGCGCGGGAGAATCCGTATTGCTCTTGTTTTCCGTAGAGGGCATGAAATCTGTCCATTCCTAAAAAACGGATAAAGCCACGGGCAGCGTCAGATCATACGCCAGAAAACCGGAAAACCACCCACGGGGCACACACCGCAGGCGACACCGCCCACGGCAGGCCGCCGTGTCATTTCATCAGGTTAATGGTGCGTGTCAACATGGAGCGCGTGATCTGCATGGTGTTGAGGTTGGCTTCGTAAGAATGCTGGGCCTCATGGGTATCCATGATCTCAACCATGCTGTTCACGTTGGGCATTTTAACATAGCCCTTGGCATCCGCCGCTGGGTGCGAGGGGTCGTAGCGCTGCTCGAACGGGGTCTGGTCCTGCCCTATTTCCTTTACCTTCACGCTTGAAACCCCGGTCTGCCGGTTCAGTTCCTCTTTGAAGGTAATGGTCTTGCGCCGGTAAGGGTCCGAACCATGGGTTGTTCCGGTCGTTTCCTTGTTGGCCAGATTTTCAGCCGCAACTCGCAGTCGAGACGACTGCGCGTTCATGCCAGCGGCGGAAACACCAATAGTATCGGAAAAATCCACGCTGCAGCCTTTACGCGTTTGTGCCCAGAACGGCCGAATACATGGCGATATAGGCCGTGTAGGCGGTTGTCACGAGGCGCTGCTGGTCGTTGGTGTCGGCCACCTTTTCCAGCTCGTCCTCCAGCCGCACTTCATTGCCATCGCGCGAGGTGCCAACACCGCTGCGGTTGGTCCGTGCGGTTTCGTTACGCCCTGCCATATGGCCCGGTTCGGTCTGGGCCAATGTCATGGCCATCTGGTTTTCCAGAACACCTACGAAGGGTGAGACATCCTTGGCCACATAACCCGGCGTATTGGCGTTGGCGACATTGCCAGCCAGCACCGATTCACGGGCCTGAAGCCAGTTCAGCCTGCGCTCGGCCAGACCAAGCACGTCAGTACCATGATGGGCCGACATCGCCTGCGATGACATTGCTTCAAGCATGCGAGGGGCATTTCCTTGCTGTTTGACACCGTATCAGGACATATGGCCTTAACCATATCGTGATACCGCTAGTGTCTGAATACCGCGCCCCGTGCTCCAAGGCCACTTTTTTCTCCCTTTTGGGGGAAATTCATCTGCCCTGTGGTACGAGGACACAAAGCCGCAAAAGGTAGTCATTCACGATCATGGTTCGCCTCCGCACGCCCAAGCCCGATATTAACGATATTCTGCTGTCCATCTCGGTTACGGCCATCATTGTGCTGTGGAGCCTGCTTGTCAGGAATGATCAGGCATCGCTCGGCGGGCTGCTTGTGGCGATCTGGTTCCCGCTTTCGATCATAACCTTCCGCTTTCTGCTGCGCCGCCTGCCCCTGCTTGGCGGCATACGCGCCTACCCGACAGAGAAAACGCTGGCATGGAAGCGGCTTGTCACGGCGGGCTGCCTGCTTGTGGCCTCGTTCTCCATCATTTTTCTCGCGCGCCTGTCACCTCCCGCTGCTTTGGGCAATATCATTGCCCTCAACTTCGCCTGCCTTGCGGCCCTGCTCGACCGCACCGAGCGCTGGCTCCCGCCTGCCCTGCTCGTGCCCATGCTGCTGGCCGGACTTCTGGCAGGCATCCTGCGCGACACGCCAGCACAAGCCATTCTGGGGGCCGCCATTGCGTGGGGAAGCGTCACCCTTGTTCTCATTTTTCTTTCTGCGCTGTTCAGGCGCAATGCCCTGTCTGGAGGAGAAGGCATCATGGCGGCAGCCTGCGGCGCATGGGCAGAACTGCGCGGCGTGGAGGTTTTTCTGCTCGCAAGCCTAGTACTGCATTGTGCAACATATCTGCTAACACGCCGCTTCAGCACTTCAGCGGCCTGGCCACCTTACCTTGACCGACAGATTTCCCTGCGCGGCACCCCCATGGGGCCATCGCTCGCGCTGGGGCTAGCGATAACGCTGCTGGCCGAGGCTATCCTACCCGGCACCCTGAGAGTTTTCCCTCAGTAAACCACAAGCAAGGCTGTTTTACTGCCCTGCTTCCGTTCCCGCCGTTGTCAGGGCTGCATCGACCGGCTTGGTCAGCAACTGGAACAGGCGCGCATTGTCGCCATCCATCCTGTCACCCACAAGGGCAGCAACCCAATCGAGCATCGCCCGATCGCCCGCCTGCGAAGCATCGGACGCCAGACGCAGCGCCAGCGACTGCATATCGGCATCCAGCGGGCCTTTTTGGGGGATTTCCGTCCCTGCAAGCTGGCGGACATCCTGCACCGCTGCCGGCCATTCGCCCCGTCCTTCATGAATACGCGCGCTAATATCGAGCGAAACCGGCGATGTATCGCCATCCAGCAGGGCCAGCGCCTTGTTCTGGTCGCCCGTTGCCAGCGCAATCCGCGCCATAATCCGCTGCCGCGCCGCCCGTGAGGCATCGGGCAGACCAGCACTGTCAGTTACGGTCAGGGCCTTAAGTGCATCCTGCGGGCGCTTGCGTTCCAGATTGGCATCGGCCAGCCCTTCGCCTGCCAGTGCTTTCAGGTCCGGCGTGGCCAACATGGGCACGGCAGAAGAGAAAATATCCGCCGCTTCATCCGGCAGGCCGAGCTTGAGCAGCATTTTGCCATAAGCCACCATCACCTCGCCCTTACGCGGGCCATCCGGCAGGATCGGCAGATGCGCCTTGATAAGAGCCGCATCATGCAGCAGCGTCGCCTTGTCTGTTGCCCCGCCACTTTCCTGCGCGATCCCTGCCAGAGCCTGCATCAGAATCGACGGGATCAGCTTGTCTCCCGCATCTCCGGTACCAGCCTGTACGGTGTCGATGGAGTCCAGCGCGTCTGTCCAGTCATGAGCACGCATATAGGCATCAGCCTGCTGCAAGCGCGCCTGCACCTCGCGCCCGGCCAGGCGGGCATCAGGCATAAGGGTATTATACTGCTCAGCCGCGGCATCGGGTGCCGTCTTGCCTGAAGCGAGGTTCATGGAAATGCGCTGCTCCAGCGCCTTTTCCGCAACAATCGGATCCCTATCATCCGCCAGCTTGGCGAAAAGCCCATAGGCCTGCTCACGCTGCCCCGAGCGCAGTTTACGGAAGGCATCCACCAGTTGGTAAGGCGAACCTGCAGGCAGTTTTTCCAGCGCCTCTACATCGGCCTGCGTACCGTAACGGGCAATTTCTTCCGCCACGCCCGGCAGCAACATGTCACGCAGTGGGGCGGGATAATTCTTCAGCCGCTCCACATCCATGGCGAGCAGGTGCGCCGCTTCGGCCTCATGCCCCCCTACAGCCGCCAGATAAAGCCCGCGCCAGAGCTGAACCGCGCGTTTCTGGCCATCCGGCCACGGCCCCTCCAGCAGGGACGCGCCTTCCTTGTTACCCGCCAGCAGTTCGGATGCCGCCAGCAGAAAACGCACACCGGGGCGTTCCGCCTCTTCGGGATCATCTTCCAGCGCTACAGTCAGGATACCACGGGCCTCGGTGGCACTCCCTGCGCTGAACGCGGCCTTGGCTTCTTCAAGACGCTTTTCAAAACGCTGGGCCGGGTCAGAATCGGCCGCAGCCAGAAAGGCGTCATGCAAACGCTCCCGCAGCTTTTCAGGCGGCAGGCTCTGCAAACCGAGCCATTTCAGATCCACATCGCTGGCATAAACCGCAACGCCCTGATCAGGAAAGGCCTTGCCCTCTATGCTCAGCAGAGGACCATCCGGCGTTGCACGCATGCTGATTTCGGGCGACTGAGCCGCGACCACGACACCTTCCGTGGTGGGCCAGACCTCATAGCCCTTACCCACCCTGAGAGAGAGGATACCGCCATCATCCATGGTGGATGTGCCCACAAACAGGCGCGAACCCGAAGCCGGGTCGGTAATGGACAGCACGCGGCCCGGCTTGCGCATGGGGTAGAGGATACCCCCATCACCGGGACGCGGGTTAATGACGCGGCGGTCGTCATAATCTGTAACCGGAGGCGGCTGATCGCCCAGCACCCAGCCTTCAGCCTGCTGGGACAGATAGAGTTTGCGCGTGTCTGGCAGTTGTACCTGAATGAGCGTGGCATCGGCCAGCGTACTAACTGTCAGGGATGAGAAAATACCATCGCCCCGCAAGGCGCTGGTATCCATTGGCCGCGCATTATCAACCACAATCAGGAAACGGTTAGCGCTCTGGAATGCAGCAATGCCCATATCCGATGGCACCGGAATAAGCACCCGGTTAGTGGATATGGCCGTCTGCCCGGTAGTGCTGCCATTCTGGCCATTAGCAGGTGCAGGGGCCTTGCCCGCTACAGCTCTCGCAGATTTATTGCCATTCTGGGGAACCTGTTGCGGTGGCGTGGGTTTATCCAGCACCACCGCGCGCCAAGATTCCGGCAACCCCTTGAGCAGCATGTCGCCAGAAAACGCATCGTTCGACTGGGAGTCACCACCCGCCGCCTGCCCGGCGGCAGGCTGTGCCGGGGGAGTAGGTGGGGGTGTCGGGGCTGGAGGAGGTGCCTTGGGGAGCACATGCCGTGCCCCATGGCGCACAACATGCTGGGGCGCAGCACTACCCGGCGGGGTTATAGATGAACAGGAAAGAAGCGCTGTAATAAAAACTGCGACTGAACGCCTTGCGCCTGGGGATATGCTGAAATGCACGTGTCTCTAATCCTGAAAGGGCGGTACCCCCACTGCCTGTTCAGCACGACCCCGCCCACTATATCCTAGCTCGGAACCATACGCCAAACGAGACAGGACAACCACCCCGCCACCCGGAATCAAGTAGCCGCCCTCGCCATAACCCCATGACACATGATGCACCATGGAGTGTAAATTCAGGCGAACAGGTCAACCGCGCTGGACATGGCGCTGTCTTTTTTCTGCGTATCGGAAGAAGGAATGATCTGCCCGGTCGAATCGAACTGGATGGAGGAGGTAGAACCATCCGCTCCGTGAGAGGCAATCTTTACGCCGATGCCACCAGTATGGCCGGGACGCGCGCTCTGATACGCGGCGCGGGATGCAGCCGTTGTCATTTCACGCAGGCTTGAAGCCAAAGCCGAGGCAGCAGTCGTGTCGCTCATGTTATCATTCCCTCAGGGTAAAAACCGGGTTGATGCCCGCCAGACTGTCCGCCCTTGCCTTACAGGAACACCGTATAAGACTGGCACATAAACTTCCAGTACCACGAAGATTCCTGCCAGACCAGCCGATATTCCTTGACCATGGGGGCATTATGGCCAAACAATTCTTAACCATTTTATGGAATGACTACCCCTAAGCCAAGGTGTTTTTTCTGCTTACCGCTCGGGCGCTGCCCTAGCAGAAGGCGCGAAAAGCCATGGCCTGACGACACGACCACCGCCACCTGCCCTATTCCGCGACAATGCCCTTTCTAAGCAGCTCCTTGGCTGCAAAAACGGGGCTGACTCTGAGTTTTCCGGCTGGCTGGACAAACGCATGACGAGTGATGGAAAGCGGAAATGCGGATACTTTGCATAGGTGACACTTCTGTTAAGGACGGGGACCGCCCCTGCAGCGGTCTGGCAAATGCCGCTATTGAAGGCGCTATTTCCATCACCATGTCCGGGCCGGAAGGGGTGGCGGAAACCCTGCGCCGCTCACATTACGACATTGCGGTTCTGCAACAGGCCCAACCTGATACGCGCCTTATCAAGCATGTTCGCAACAGCCGCGTGCCCACACCCGTTATTGTCATTGCCCAGGAAACACCGTCCCGCAAAGTTGCGGATGTGCTGTCTGTCGGTGCGGATGACTGCGTACCCGCCAGCATAGACCCCGTGGAACTTCTGGCCCGCCTGCGCGCCATTGTCCGGCGCATTGGTGGCCATGACAGCATGACCCTGCATATTGGTCGCCTGACTGTCTGCGTGGACCGCCGTGAGACACATATCGACGACAAGCTGGTACCGCTCACCCGGCGTGAATACGATGTAGTGGAGCTTCTGGCCCTCAGAAAAGGACAGGTTCTGAGCAAGGAAACCGTGCTGGATAGCCTGTACGCAGGCGAAAGCGAGCCTCATGGCAAGGTCATTGACGTGATGATCTGCAAAATTCGTAAGAAAATGCGCAAATTCGGCGTGGATGATCCGTTCACCACCATGTGGGGTATTGGCTACCGCCTGAACGAGAAAGCCTTCGCTCCGCTAGGTACCCGCGCCACCGCCAAAAACAGCAACACCGTGCAGAGCGCCAAGGAAACCTGCCTGCCGGTACGCTCAGGTATCAATATCCTCAGCAATGCCAACCCGATGGATATCATCCGTTAAGTCGCCAGCAAGCGTCACGGACAATAAAAAACGGCGGGACAAAGTCCCGCCGTTTTTCTTTCACCGGTAGCGTCTGATGTCAGCTTCCGGTGGTCGAGCTGCTTGTGCCGCTCGAAGAACTGCTGGTGCTGCTGGACGAGGTGCTCGTCTTGCTGGACGAAACATTGGTAACGCTCGACATCGGGATCGTGGCGCTGCCGAGCTGAACCTGCATGTCGGAGCTGCCCTTCTGAATACCCGTAATGGTGCCGGTAACCGAGAAGGCCACATCCGACGTAGTGCCCGCGGAATCCACCGTCTTGACGGACACACTGTATGCCCCGTCGGAAAGCTTGTTGCCGCTGTTATCGGTGCCATCCCATGTCCAGGTATTGGTGCCGCTGCTGGCCGTAGCCACCACATCCTTGACGATGGTGCCAGAGGAATTGGAAACGGCGATGGCCACTGTCTCGCCCGATGTGCCGGTAAAGCTGAGCGATGCGGAGCTGTTCTGCAACGGCAGCGTTGTGCTGGTAGCCGTAATGGTATCGCCCACCAGAGCCGTATCCGTGCTGAGCTGGCTGTCCTGATTGAGAGAAATCAGGGAGTCGAGCTTGGTGTTGGTTTCAACCTGCTGCTGCACACCCGCAAACTGCGCCAGTTCCGAGGTAAAGCTGTCAGAACTCATCGGGCTGCTGGGATCCTGATTCTTCAGCTGCGTTGTCAGCAGGGTCAGAAAGGACGTGTAGTTGGTGGCCAGCGAATCCAGCGACGAGGTCGAAGAAGAAGAGCTGGAACTGCTGCTGCTTGACGACGACGAATTCGCACTCGCCTTGGCCGCAGCTTCTGCCGCCTGGAGCGCCTTGTATTCGTTGGTAACGCTTGTGGACGATGTGGTTGTCATCGGCTCATTCCTCTTCCTTACCGCCCCGCCGTTCAGGCGGTAATATTAATACCGCTGCTGCCCTGCATGGCCCCGCGGGCAGTCGTGCTCGTAGCCTGCGTGGTGCTGTCCACCGCGCTGTCAGATTGCGTGCCGCCCGATGCCACGGTGGCACCGTAAGCCTGCTGCCCACTCTGCCCGGCACCATTCCCGGACTGGCCACCAGAGAGCGTGCCGCCATAAGAGGCGTTACTGCCGCTCCCGTCCTGATTATTCCCGGCATCACCACTGCCATTGCTGGCGCTGACGACATCGATCTTCAGGTTACTGACATCCACACCCGCCGCATTCAGAGCGGCCATAAGCTCATGCTTGTTGGCCGCCAGATGCCGGGCTGTCATTTCATCAGAACTCTGTAGGACAACGCCCGATGTCACGCCATCAGTGCCCGTCAGGCGCACATGCACCGGCGTTGAATCATCGGTCATAACCGTAAGGGAGACGGAGGTGGTTCCATCTTCAGACTGCTGAGCAAGCAGGCTGTTGGCTCCATCGAGCTTTTCGGTATCCGTGCTTTCGTTCAGTGCACTGGCTGACTGCGCCGTGGTTTCAGCCGTCGTCGTGGGCTCGAGCGAAAATTCTGTAGTCGTCGCCCCTACCCCTGCGGGCAGATGCACATCCGTTGATATCTGGGAGGCAAGCGCCTGTTCGCCACTACTGTCAGACTGACCATCAGATGTGCCGGAATGACCAGACGCGCTGCCATTCATCGCGGCAGCAATAGCCCCCACACCGCTGAGGGAAATTGTTGCGCCCCCCGTACCGGTCGCTGAAGAGCCGGTTGCGGAAGAGGCACCCGTCGCCAGCGCGCTCTGCACATCACGGCTATCGGCAGCCACCAGCGTTGTATCGGTCTGTGCCTGAGTATCCTGACTTTGGGCAGCATCCGCCGCAGCGCTCAGACTGGCCGAAAGATCGGTGGGAGAAACGGTGCTGCTGGAATCCTGCGTGCCACTCTGCGCGGCCGCTGCTGCCATTTTCTTGGCCAGCGCCGTATCAGCAGCACTTGCTGCCGTATCAGTCGTTTGCTGGGTTGACGCCGCACTCTGGCTTGACTGGTCCTGCGAGCCACTGAGAGCCGCCAGCAGATCAGCGGCACGCCCATCGGACTGCGTGGTTTGAGCTGCTGTGTCAGTCCCGGCCTGATCAGACTGGGCCTGCAGATCCTTCACGCTAGCCTGCAAAGTAGCTGCTGTACCCGCCTGAGCGGCGGCTTTGCTGTCACCCAACTGGACTGTGGCCGGAGCGGCCTGTTGCGTCAGTTGCGTGGAAACAGCGGCCTGCTGCTGTAACGCCAGAGCGGACAGGGCATCCTGCGTTTGGGACGTAGCACTGTCTGTGCTGCTGTCATCCTGCTTCTGGGCCGTTTTAGTCGTACCCTTGGTACCGCTTCCAGACACCGAGGTGCTTGCGGACTGAGCCGCAGCCTGCGTGCTGCTCTGTGATGTCGCGCTTTTCGTGTCGGAGGCTGAGGCTGTCGTCTTGCTGGAGCTATCGTTACGCGACGCACTCTGAGTGTTCTGCGTATTGCTGGCCGTATTACTGGCGCTGTCACTCGAAGAGGAAGAAGACGATGCCGAGAAACTGGTCTGGCTCGCGCTCTGATCCGTGCTGCTGCTCTGCTGCTGCCCACCCGAATACTGGGAAACCGACTGCAACACAGAACCAAAAGAAGGCTTTTGCGCAACGGTGGAGGATGCGCCTGCTGTCAGCAAGGAGGCAAGACTGGCCTTGTTGGAGGACAGGGCCGATGTCAGCCCCATCAGTGCATTTTCCTGCGCCTGTTCTGAAAGACTTGTCGTCTTTGCTGCCGAGATACCCATCAGACGCTCCGTTGCTCCAGCCCAGTTATAGCGGCATCAGGCTGCCGCTGCCTGAGCTGCCTGCTGGCTTGACGATTCAGCCAGCACCGCATCGAGTTCGCTGAACGACGGCATAAACGCATGCGGAATATCCTTTCTGCCGATTTCAGCGCTGACCTGCGGCGGGCTACCCTGAAGATGCGCCACAAAGACAATACGGATAATGTCTTGGTAACGACCATCCTGCATTATCACATCTTTCATGCGGGCCGCCAGTGGCGCGACCACCCCATAGGAAAGAAGCACCCCTAGGAACGTACCCACCAGCGCGCCTGCGATCATTTCACCCAGAATGGCGGGCGGCTTACTGATGGAGGCCATGGTTTTGATAACACCCAGAACCGCCGCTACAATACCCAGTGCGGGAAGGGCATCGGCAATGCTCTGCAGGCTTTCTGAAATATGCAGTTTTTCGGACAAATTCTTTTTCAGTTCGCGGGCCATTACCTCGTCCAGCTGGTAAGGCTCTTCCATGTTAAGGCTGACCAGACGCAGGTAATCGCAGATCATGTTGCGCGTTTCCACGTCGTCACGCACGCGCGGCGCCAGAGCAAAAATGCTGCTTTCGCCGGGATTTTCAACATGCTCTTCCAGCGCCATGTTACCGCGCGCCTGCGCCAGACGCATGAAGCGGAACAGCGTCACCAGCAGTTCCAGATACGACTCCTTGTTGTGGCGCGGGCCACCCAGTGTCAGCTTCAGGTCAGACAGAAGCTGCTTGAGCGCATCTTTCGAGTTGGACATGACAAAAATGCCAGCCGCGGCGCCAAGGATGGTCAGCAGTTCGAACGGCATGGACGCAATCAGCGGTGCCAGCGCCCCGCCTGAGGCCACAAACGAACCGAAGACGCAGAGCAGCGAAAAAATAAGCCCCCCGATGAAAAGCATTAAGCTGTCTCCACTTCCATCCATTCACGCCGCGCGGCCCACACGCCGGGGCGACAATTAAAACCTGTGCTCATATATTCCACGGCGGCCAGAAGAACCGCCATGTTTTTGTTAATCTTATTGAAGGCCAACCGGAGCCACTGCCTGCCCTGCATCCTGCCCGTCACCCGCCTTCTCTGGCTGTGCCGTTGCCGCAGGCGTTTCAGCAGCCGGAGCCGGAGCTGCCGCACTGTCCGGCGAGGCTTCGGCTGACGGCTGAGTTGCAGAGGCCGGATCGAAAGCCGGATCTACATACCGTCTGTGCATGATCAGCACTACTCTTCTGTTCCCTGCGGCAGCCGGATCGGCCGGCACTGCCAGTTCCCGATCTGCCCGGCCTGAAACATTAACGATATTGCCATCCGGGTAGCCTGCATGCACCAGCACTTCACGCGCATGGTCGGCCCGCAGTGCTGACAGCGTCCAGTTGGACATGCCCCACTTCTTGCCCGGACGATAAGCCGCCGCATCGGTATAGCCCACGATGGACAGTTTTTCCGGCATGGGGGCAAGCCATGCGGCAATTTCACCCAGCATCTTGCGCCCAAGCGGGTTGGGAGCAGCCGAGCCCGTATCAAACATCGGGCGGTTCTGGGAATCCTTCAGCTCAATACGGATATCATCCCGCCCGACCCGAACCGACATATTGGATACGGAAGCCTGTAGATCAGGCTGCTGCTGCATAGATTTTTCAAGCCCCTGCACCATATGCTGCAGGTTGGACTGTTCCGCTGCCGCAGCGGCTGTGGGTGAACCACCCCCCACATACCCCACCTGCAACCCCGCACCACTCTGCGGCCCACCAATGGGTATGATGCTCGGATGCGAGGAATTGAGCTGCGCTCTGATACCGGCGGTAATATCGACAGAACCATCGGCCTGGGGCCCGGTCTGCTGATATTCATGCGCACCGGCCTGCTTGTCCTTTGGCACCTCGGATGTTTCGCCATCCTTGATCCGTTTGACCGCCTCGCCGCCCGTCATGGGAGAGGGGGTCGTATCAAGCATTTCGGATGTCGGGGCGACATGGGTATCGCGGTCAGCCATGGGGTTAAAGAACTGGGCAATACCCTTACGCTGTTCATCCGTTGTGGCGTTGAGCAGCCACATGACAAGGAAGAACGACATCATTGCCGTCATGAAGTCGGCATAGGCGATCTTCCACGCGCCGCCGTGGTGGCCTTCGCCACCGCCGTCATCGCCGCGCTTGATGATAACCGGGGGTTTGTCGTTTCTTGCCATGGGGCGCTACCTCGGGCTTCAGCCCGCCTTGTGATGGGCCAGACCAACCCGCCGGGAAGGATCACCCCGGAAGGAAGCCCGCCCCGCATGGGTCAGGGAAATGGACGTATCCAGCCAGACTTCGCCACCAATGGCGCTCCAGCGGCGGCAGAACGTAAAGTCTTCGCTCAGATACGTGCCGGTTTCGGGGTCGATGCTGCCATCGAACAGGGCGTGGTATTCGGTATCGCCCCCGCTGCCTGCGGCATCAATCCGGCGGTAGGTGGTTTCAGGGTAGCTCTTGATAAGCATGCCGATAGCCTTGCGGCTGATCATCATGAAACCCGTACCCGCATAACGCGTTTTGAGCAGCGGACCCTTTTCCCAGGTCTGGTGCATTTCATCGGTTTCACCCACGTACCGGAGCGACGCTGTTTCATGCCCTTCGCCACGCAGCACATTTTCCTGGGTATCCTTGTCCCAGAAACGCTGCTTGATCGGATACATACCCGCGACCACGTCCTTGTCCGCTGCCAGCAGGCGGGCGGGCGCTTCGGCCGGGAAACCGATATCCGCATCAATGAACAGAATATGCGAGGCATCGGAACGGGTATAGAACTGGTGCAGCAACGTGTTTCTGGCGCGGCTGATCATCGCGTCGTCACCAAGAAGGGACAGCGTCATCGGCGTCTGCATGATGCTGGTGCAGGCGATAACGGATTCCATGTATTCCTGCGTGACCATTCCCCCGTAACATGGGGTGGCAATAAAAATCTTCGCGGTCTGTTGCATGCGCTTTCCTAATCACTCACGGCCAGTAAAACTGGTGCCCTACCCGATCATATTGCGGTTCGTGTAACCAGCGATAGCCGTGCAGGCCTACTTTCTCAATAACGAAACATCTTTTCCTCAACCCTCGCACCCGGTGACGCACCGCCCTCGGGCATGGCGGGCCAAACCTCCCCCTATCCGAACATATTCCTTGCCCGACGCGACAGGTCATCCACCTCGTTCTGCTCCCGGCGGGCCTCTTTCTCGCGCTCTTCTTCCTGCCATCGGGCCAGCACAGCCTCGGCAGCTTTCAGGGCGGCGTTGGCCTGTGTCAGCCCTGCACGCGCCTGATCGGTTACGTTCTGTGCCTCCAGAACCAGCCGGTGGGCACGCTCGATAGCCTCTCGCCCGGCGGGCAACCAGTCGCGGAAATCTCCCAGACTGGTCCGCCCCGCACTCACCTCGTGCTGCTCGTTTTCCAGCTGCTGCCTGCTTTGTGCAAGCCGCAGCTCGGCAGCACGTTCATGAGCCAGCACGCGCCCCAGTTCGGCACGGGCCTGATCCACCTCCGTCTTGCGCAGGCGGATCAGGGACTGGAGCGCGCGGGCCCGGGGATTCATCCAGGCACCTCAGCCACAGACAGCGCACCACGCAAAGCATCAAAACTTTCCGCCAGTGTTGCCTTTTCACCCCGCTGCTGCTTCAGCACGTTTTCAATCGCGGGCGCGACACGAATGGCCCTGTCCACCTGCGGATCATTGCCGGGGCGATAGGCGCCAAGGCGCACCATGTCCTGCATTTCTTCCCAAGTCGAAAGATCGCCCCGCGCTTCCTGCACCAGCGTATTTTCTTCCGGCGCGTTGCAGCCCGGCACAGTACGAGAAAGCGAGCGCAGCACGTTAATGGCCGGATAACGCCCGGATTCCGCAATCCGGCGTTCCATCACCACATGCCCGTCGAGAATACCGCGCACGGCATCGGCCACAGGCTCGTTATGGTCATCCCCTTCCACCAGAACGGAGAACATGGCGGTCATCTGCCCGGCCTTGCCCTCTGCATCCATCAGGCCGGGGCCTGCGCGTTCGAGCAGTCTGGGCAGTTCTGCAAACACGCTGGGTGGATACCCACGGGTAGCCGGCGGCTCCCCTGAAGACAGGCCAATTTCGCGCAGCGCCTGACAGAAGCGGGTTACGCTATCCATCAGCATCAGTACGGACTTGCCCTGATCACGGAAATACTCCGCCGCCGCCATAGCCGCATAAGCGGCCTCGCGCCGCATCAGGGGCGAGGTATCGGACGTGGCCACAACAACAACGGACTTGGCCAGACCTTCCGGCCCCAGATCGTCCTCGACAAATTCGCGCACTTCGCGCCCGCGTTCACCCACAAGGGCTATAACCGCCACATCGCACGCCGTGTTACGCGCAAGCATGCCCATGAGCGTGGATTTACCAACACCAGAGCCTGCAAACAGACCCAGACGTTGCCCCTCGCGGCAGGTCGCAAACAGGTTCAGTGCCCGCACGCCCAGATCGATCCTCGGCCCAAGGCGCGCGCGCATGGCGGCTTCCGGCGGGGGAGCATGGAGTTTCTGCACCACTCCACCGGGGGTAAGCGGTCCTTTGCCATCCATGGGGCGACCCATGGGATCAATCACGCGGCCTTTCCAGGATTCATTGACCAGCAGGGTTCCCCCTGCCCGCCGCCGCCGTTCCTCTGGGCCAAACATCTTGAACGAAGCCCGGCACCCCGAGCCAATGCCTTCGAGCGAACCAAACGGCATGGCGATAGCAATATCACCCTGAAACGCCACAATTTCAGCTTCGGTCTCGCGCCCGTCCAGCCCAAGCACCCGCACACGGTCGCCCACGCCGGTAAAATCACGCAGGCCGCTCAGCGAAATAGAAAGCCCGGAAAGCCCGGTAACACGACCTTCCAGCACCCCGATGGGCACTTCGTCATGCTGTTGCCCCACCGCACGGCGGATAGCTTCAAACACATCGGGCACGGCAGTTGCCTGAGCGGCTGCATCCTGCTGTGGCTCGGCACCTTCGCCCTTGATTGCGTCAGGCCCCATTAAAGCCGCACCGGAACAGATACACCCACTCGCCTATACCTTAGAACAGGGCAGAGTAGAGGCTGCTCGAACCGCTGGACGAACTGCTGACATCAAACAGCGCGGCAATGCCTTCACTGCTGTTGCTACCGCCGAACAGATCCATCGTGCTCAGCGCATCGTCAGAAGACTGTGGGTTAACCTGCAGCATCGCCAGATACTGCTCGGCATATTTCTTGATCCCATCAGCTGTTTTAAACTGCGAGAAATCAACCTTGCCGGTCAAAATCTGCACCTGCTGGCTGTAATCAAGTGCACCGATCTGGTCCGGGTCGTAACCCAGAACCGTTTCCACAACCTTGGTCAGCGTTGCATCCGACATAAGCTGGGTGAGCGAGGTCACACCACTGATATTACGGGTAAAATACAGCGCATTACCCACGCCATCCTTCTGGTTGGCTTTGCTCTGCTCGTATTGAGTCTGCTCGAAATCATCCACTAGCGTAGACATATCCACACCATTGTAGCTGGTGGTGGTGCTGCTATTGCTGGTGAGAGTAGATTCCGTAGCTTTCGTAGTCATGGACAGGGTGGGAGAGTCCAGATTGACCGAATAGGTCACGCCGCCCATGGTCGCTGTCAGGGCCGGAATCTTGTCCGTGGACATTCCGTTAACCTGCGACACACTGCCCGTGCTGTTAAAGGAAACCGTATAAACGGATGCGCTGGTAACCGACGTTGAATCATACGGGTTAACCAGCGACACGCTCCAGGTGGACGTGCCTGTCTGGGTCCATTTAACCGACATGTAGTTGCGTACAGAAGCCGGAATGCTGTCGCTATCATCCAGTGCCTGATCAGGATCAAGCGGCGAGGAAAGATAGGACTGGCCCGTACCCTTGGTCGTACCCAGAACAACCGAACTCATGGTGAGCGACGTACCCGATCCGCTCAGGCTATCCGCCTGCGACGTGCTGGTTGTCTGCGTATCGCTTGTAGCCATGACCGTACCGCTGTCGGTGCTATTGACCGTGCCCAGAACCAGCTTGATGTTCTGCGATGTACCGTCGCTATCCGTCAGCGTAACGGGAATAAAGGCGGTAGAGCCGTCATCCGATGACGTGACAATGCTTTCGCCCGAAATCGCGTTGGAAACAGATGCAATGGAACCATCGGTATTGAAGGTAACGCTGTAGCTGTTGTTCGCAACCGCACCATCGCCATCCGCATCATAGGCGCTGACAGTCCATGTCAGGGGGTCGCTGCTGCTGCGGGTCCACTGGAGTGCCACATTGGTGGCATTACCCGATGAATCATACGTGGTCACGCCAGCCGTCGTATAGCTGTCCTGGCTGCTGGTAGAGGAAGGCAGCGTGGCTGTCAGGGTAAGCTGGGTCGTTTCCGTCGGGGTTGAGGCGACACTGACCTTGCTATCATCCGTTGTGAAAGGCGAAACCGTGGAAACGCCATCATGCTCGCTCCACACAGCAAAGGCCTTGGCAAAGGCCTGCCAACTCGCATTACTGGATTTGGATGCAAGCGACGTGGAGGAAGACGGGTCCTGCGTGAGCAGATCCTTGATGATTGCTGTCTGGCCCGAGAGCGAACTAAGGCCATAAGCCCCCAGCACCACCTGCAGAACCGAATAATTTTTCAGCAGCCCATCGACTGTCGTGATCGACCCCGCATCCTTCTCGAAGGTTGCGACCTCGTTAGCCGTAACGGAATCAGTCTTGGCGTAGTTCTGCGCGGCCGTGGTCTCGTCCTTCTGGGCGACGAGATAACTCGTAATGGGGGAGACAGTGCTGATGGCCATCCATCCAATCCTTTATCCCTGACCGCGACCACAGGCTTAACGCCCAGAGGCTGCTTACCCTTATGGCGACTAACATAGGCTGGTTAACAAGAGGTTAAGCGGATCGTCTCCACCCCCTGCCTGATCACGGAAAATCACATGCTGGAAAAACGAGGCTACCCGAATGGTATTCTAGGCTGGCACAACCATGAGCCGACGCGCCAGCAAGGCGGCATCGCAACGAGTCGCTCCACCCCGCACGGAAGGTGAATACCCGGCATAAGTCAGCGCCAGACCACAGGCAGCAGCCGTAATAATACTGCCAATACGCCCGGCCTGATCAAGCTTGGTAGCAATCATCCGCTCTGCACCAAGCTGCCTGTAAGCGGCGGCTGTATCGGCCGCCTCCTCCGCATCCATGCCGGCAGGCAACACCACAACAGGCGAAGCACCGGTCTGCCCGAGCACCTCACCCACAACAGCAAGACCACCGGGGGCGTAAACACCCGCTTCGGGCATATCAAGCAGCACTGGCTGCGTGGCCTCCTTGCGCGCCATGACGGCCTGCACCGCTTCGATATTCGCGGCACGGAACACTGGCACACCGTAAGGCTTGAGCCATGCCGTCAGCTGTGCAGCGCCCTCCAGCTCGGCATCACACGCAATGACAAGCGGGGCGGCATCCACATGACGTTCGCGCAGAACGTGAGCAACGGCCATTCGGGCCAATGCCAGTGTCTGCCCACCACCTGATGGGCCACAAAAAGCCAGAGGGGTAGTCTTTTCGAGCGCAAGCGGCGCGAAGGCCAGCAACCGCCCAAGCGCCCCCGGCAGATCTCCCTCCGACAGCGCTTCTGCCAGCGGGACTGGCACAGAATGCCATGCCAGCACATCAGGTAGTGTCATCCCACTAGGGACGGGAAAAGGCTGCCGCGCGCTCACCCAATCCGGCACAGCGGCAGCGCTATCGGTCTCGCGCCCGGTATCCCTTACACGGGCATTACGTCGGCCTATGCCCGCCTTGCGAGTGCGCTGGCGCCCCTGCACAAGCTCGGCACGCGGCAAAACCTTATCCATCATGCGTTACGCGACAGGTCATACAATAGTGGCAATCGTCTTGATTTTTGCGCGGGGGTAGATTTCCGTCTGCGCCAGCACCGACACAGTCGGGCGCACCCGCTCCACGATCGAACGCATGGATTCACGCATCGGGGCGGATACGACAACCACCGGCACCTCGCCATTGGTCGCCAGAGAATTGAAGACCTCTCGCAGGCTGGCGACAAACCGGTTGAGCACGCTAGGCGGCATAGCCAGACGCCGTTCCTCACCCTGCCCGGTCAGGTGCGTGAGAAACTCGCTTTCCCAGTCAGGGGAAAGCGTAATCATGGGAATGTAACCGCCCGGCCCCATCAACGCGTTGCAGATCTGCCGCGCCAGACGCACGCGCACATGACTGGCAATGGCGGGCACGGTACGCATACCAAGGCCACTGGCCTCCTGAATGCTTTCCAGAATAGTCGGCAGATCGCGGATAGAGACACGCTCAGCCAGCAGCGACTGCAAAACCCGCTGAATGGTGCTGAGGGTCACCTGCGAAGGCACGAGGTCATTCACCAGCTTCTGCTGCTCGCGCGGCAGGTCATCCAATAGGGCCTGCGTGGCTACATAGGTCAGCAGATCAGGCAGGTTCTGCCGCACCAGTTCGCTCAGATGCGTAACCATGACACTGGCCGGGTCCACCACCGTGCATTTCATGGCGATGGCCGTGTTTTTCATGGCCGTATCAATCCATACGGCAGGCAGACCAAAAGCGGGCTCGGTCGTTTTATCACCCGGCAAGGGCGGGGCTGTGCCCGCAGGGCTCATGGCCATAAGACGGCCAGGCTTGACCTCGCCCATGCCAATCTCGATTTCCTTGAGCTTGATCACATACCGCTCAGGCGGCAGCAGGATGTTGTCCTGAATACGGATAGGCGGCGTAACAAAGCCCATTTCGGTGGCGATTGTCCGGCGCAGCGCCTTGATCTGCTCCGTAAGCTGCGAATTATCACCCGTTGTCAGCGGCAACAGGCCAAAGCCCAGTTCAAGCCGCAGCAGGTCAAGCTTGAGCACATCGGAAATAGGGGCCGTGGTGGGCTGGGCAGCGGCAACCTCCGTCACATCCCCATCGGCATCCTTGGTGGGGTCGTTGCGGCGCATCCATGCACCAGCACCGGCCACGACAGAAATTGCCAGAAACGGCAGCGCTGGCAGGCCCGGCAGAAGGGCAAAACACGCGGACAGCACCGCCGCCATAGCCAGAGGCTTGGGGTTACCCGCAAGCTGGCGCACCAGCGTTACGTCAGCCGAGCCATCCGTGCCACCCTTGGTGACAACGATACCCGCAGCGGTAGACACCAGCAGCGCCGGAATTTGCGAGACGAGACCATCACCCACAGTCAGGGTGGTAAACGTGCTGGCCGCCTCGCTCAGCGGCATTTCATAGCGCAGGACGCCAATAGCCAGACCGCCGACAATATTAATGGCCGTAATGATAATGCCTGCGATCGCATCGCCGCGCACGAACTTGGCTGCACCGTCCATGGCGCCGTAGAAAGCGCTCTCCTCTTCCAGTTCCTTACGCTTCTGGCGGGCCGCGCGGTCGTTGATGGCACCGGATGAAAGGTCCGCATCAATGGCCATCTGCTTGCCGGGCATGGAGTCCAGAAAGAAGCGTGCCGCAACTTCGGCAATACGACCCGACCCCTTGGTGATGACCATGAAGTTCACCACCAGCAGGATACAGAACACGATCCCGCCGATAACGACATCGCCCCCCATCAGAAAGCCGCCAAACGCCGCCACCACATGCCCGGCAGCGTAAACACCCTCGCTACCATGACTGAGGATGAGACGGGTTGTGGCAATTTCAAGCGAAAGACGCAGCAGTGTCGTCAACAGCAGCAGCGTGGGAAAAGAGGTGAAGTCCAGTGGCCGCTCAAGGAAAAGCGCCACCATGAGAATAAGCACCGAGGCGGTAATGGAAACGGACAGGCCCATATCGAGCACGAAAGTGGGCAGTGGAATGATCAGGATCGACAGCAGCAGCAGAACGCCAAGCGCCAGCCCCACGTCGGTGCCCGGTATCAGCGTCTTGCCAACACTCTTCCACGGCAGGTCGCGCCAGCCACCATTGCGCAGCAAACCGGCCGACCGCCCGAATTCGCGCGAGGCGTCCACCAGCTTCTGACGCGCGGCAGTACTCTGCGCCACCAGCTTGTTACCAGCCGATTTCCGGGCCGGGGTGCCTTCGGCTGTATCCAAGTTTCACGTTTCCCTTAAAATGACCTGTCGTGCCATCATGGCGCGCTCCATGCCTTCCCTGTCGGGGCTGATGGAACCTCCGTGCAGGACACGGACACTCTTTTCCTATCAGAAAGCGCCGCCATCACCAATGCAGAACTACGCTCTGGCGCACACGCTTTCCCGCACGGCACCACCATGACAGAACCATGCTCTTCCGGTTATGGTATGGTGCAGCACGAACCTCCCGCCGGTTCGAACAGAGACAGGACACATCAAGCATGACGGCTCAACCGGGCGCAGAGACCGCTTCCGTTACCGAAAAAGAAATAGAGGACCTGAAGGCCCATCCGACACCCCACAGCCTGTATGGCGTTGGTGTTAAACTTTTTCTGGAACAGCGGGGCACGGAAGCCTTTCCGCTCATTCTCGACATTGTCGGCAAGCATCTTGATGACACAACCATGGTCGCTGCCGCCGCCAGCATGCTGTGGGAATACACGGCCCGGCATGATGTGGTGGTGATTCTCATGCGCCATGTCGTCCAGCGCGAGCCCTATAACCTGCCCGCCAAGCTGTCTCTGGCCAATTCCCTCATTACCACTGGCGAGGAAGCCGAGGGCTATGGCCTGTTCGCGACACTGATCGAACAGAACCCCACACGCCGGGCTGACCTGTGCGAGAACCTTTCCAAAGCGTTGCTAGATACTGGCCGCCTTGATGAGGCCATCAGAATTCTAGAGTTCTGGCACCAGACGGGCGAGGAGACCTTCGCTCTTGTCAACAACATGGCCTGCGCCTTGCAGAATGTCGGCCGCTCGCGTGAAGCGCTGCCATGGTTCCGCCGTGCTGTGGAACTGGCAAATGACAAGAAGCGCCCCGCCTTTGGCTACGCCGTCTCGCAGATCAAGGCCGGAGATTTCAAGGAAGGCTGGCACAACTACGCGCAGCGCGACCCGATTGTGGATAACGAGGCGTGGTGGTTTATCACCCTGCCCCGCCTGCGTCAGGGCGATGATGTCGCGGGAAAACGGGTCATCCTGTATCAAGAACAGGGCTTTGGCGACACGCTCCAGTTCATTCGCTCCGCCGCATGGCTGATCGAGGCCGGGGCTGACCTCACCATCACCGTACCCCGTCCGCTGGTGCGCCTGCTCGCCCAGTCCTTCCCCCGCGCCACCGTAAAAGAAATCCGCAAATTCGGTGAAAACCGCGAAGAAGGGTACGACTGCTCGGCGCCCATTCCAGACCTGCCCTATATTGTGGGCGTTGTGTCAGACGAGACCATTCCGGCCAATATTCCCTACCTGCGGGCAGACCCTGCCGATATCGAAAAATTCGCTGCCATGCTCCCGCCCGGTCGCCCCCGTATCGGGTTGGTCTGGGCAGGTGCGCAGCGCATCAAGGCTGAATTTGTCCTGACCGACCGGCGGCGCTCCAGCAACCTGCAGGATATGGCCGCCGCCCTGACACCGTTAGACGCCACCCTTGTCAATCTCCAGTTCGGCCCCCCGCACCAGCAGATTCTGGCATGGGAAGGTCAGCCCATTGCCGACCCCATGCGCAGTGTGAACGACATGGCGGATACGGCTGCCATCATGGAAAATCTGGACCTGATCATTTCGGTGGATACATCGCCCCTGCATCTGGCAGGTGGACTTGGCCGCCCGACATGGCTTGTCAGCCGCAGGGATGCCTGCTGGCGCTGGCGCGACGAAGGCGATACCACGCCATGGTATCCCGGCATGCGGATTTTCCGCGCCAAGGAACTGTCATTTATCCCGACATGGAAAGAAGTCGGCGCTGCCCTGCACGAATGGGTAGCCAACTGGAAAGCGCCGTAAACTTCCAAAACTGCCCCCTTAAAAAACGGGGGCGGGCTTCTCAGTCCGTTGCGAACTTGCGAGGAACAGCCAGCGCAACGGGCGATGCCCGATAAGAGGCCAGAGAGCGGCCCCGCAGCCCTGCCGTGGCAGGCTTACGCGCCACAGGCTCCGAAAAACTCCGCATACCCATAAACGGGTGAAAGACCTGTGCAGGAGCGGGACGCTCATCAGAAGCCACCTGCTCGCCCCCCTCAGAGGGCTTGAGGATCGTGGGCTCACGGCTCGCGGCTGGCAGCACGGGCGAATTAAACAGGGGCGAACCCTTGGCCAGCAGCCCACTGCCCGTCTTATGCTCAGCATTGGCTGGCTCGTGCCCATCCTGCGGAACAGCCCAGGCTTCCAGCACCTTCCACTGATACGGCGTACCGACACCCGGTGTCTGGGAATGATAGGCTGCGGCGGCACGAGGCCAACTTCCCGTCTTGTCGTACATCTGCCGCAGGAACAGGCCAGCATACTGTGCGTTGCGCACCGGATCAAACGCTAGCTCGACCGATGGAAAAGCATCCGGGTGCTGTTGCAGGTTGATCTGCATACAGCCCACATCCAGAGAGTTTACCCCCTGATCGCGGAACGCCTGCACGGCGGCCACGGCCTCCTGCTTGCTCTGGTAATAATGCCCCACACCGGCGGCAGTAATGGTCCATGGCCATGGCGCAACCACGCCATCGGCCTCAACACGCCCGCTCTCTACCTTGCTCATGGCAAACAGAAAGCCTTCGGGTATGCGCTCGGCACGTTCAGCCTGCGCTGCTGCCGTAATGCACGACATAGCCTCGGGCGATCTGGCCTCGGCACTCTGCCCGATAGCCAGCAGCGCTCCAAGCACCATCAGGCCGAAGCGGGAATAGGGATTGAAGACGGACATGCAGCTTCCTTACAGCATTCAGGCCGCCAGAGCCAGAAAGACGGCATGCCATAATAATTTCATCATCCCGCGCGCCGTATCCGGCAGAAACCGATCTGGCGCATGGACAACTAGCCATTGAATGTCTGCGCCATGCCGAGTATCTTAATAAAGCCGTGGCCCTGATGAAAACGGCTGTGGTCAGCAATGCTAAAAGGTGAGCAGTTCTATGAGGAATCGCCTCAAGGCGAACATTGGCCCCCACAAGCGCGCCTGCTCTCCCACTCAGGGTTTTACTGCATGCCGCTGGCTTCATGTCAGATCAAAACAGGCTTTGTCCGCGCTGGTAGCGGCACTTTTCCTGACTGCTACACTCCCCCCAGCCCCCGCCCGAGCCGCCATTGTCCGTATCAAGGACATTGTCGATTATGAAGGCGTGCGAGACAACCAGCTTGTCGGGTATGGCCTGGTAGTCGGCCTGAACGGCTCGGGCGATCGTCTGACCAATACGATCTTCACCCGTGAAACGCTTATCGGCATGCTCAACCGTTTGGGCGTTAACATCCGCGACCGGCAGATCCAGTTGCAGACCCATGACGTGGCCGCCGTGATGGTAACGGCGACACTCCCCCCCTTCTCGCATGGGGGTGGGCATATTGACGTCACCGTTTCCGCTGCGGGCGATGCCCGCGATCTGACCGGCGGCACGCTGCTGGTTACCCCCCTGCAGGCAGCCGATGGTGAAGTCTATGCCGTGGCGCAGGGCTCACTTGTCACTAACGCGTTTTCAGCCGCAGGGGCCGGGGCCAGCGTCTCGCAGAACATCCCCACCAGCGGCCATATCGCCAATGGTGCGGTGGTGGAACGTGAAGTGCCAGTCTCGCTCGGTTCGGGCGGGCTCATCCATCTCTCGCTCCGCAACCCCAATTTCACAACCGCGACCCGTATTGTGGAGGCTATCAACCGCTCCATTGCCCGCAACATGGCCCGCGTTGAAGACCCCCGCACCATCGCCATCAACCTGTCCGGTCGTGATCCAGCCCAGACCCTGTTCCGCATTGGCGATCTGACGGTCGAGCCCGATACCATGGCCAAGGTGATCGTGGATGAAGCCAGCGGCACCATCGTCATGGGTGATAATGTGCGTATCAGCACGGTGGCCATCGCACAGGGCAACCTCACGATCCAGATTACGGAAACGCCGCAGGCTTCCCAGCCGGGGCCGTTCTCCAACGGCACCACCGCCATTCTGCCGCGCACACAGATCAACGCCAGCACGGGCAGTTCGCAGCGGCTGGGTATCCTGCGTGAAGGGCCTACGCTGGCCAGTCTGGTTTCGGGCATGAACGCCCTTGGCATGGGCCCGCGCGACATGATCAGCATTCTGCAGGCCATCAAGGCTGACGGCGCGCTGCAGGCCGACCTTGAGGTGAGGTAAGACATGAGTTCAGCCATTCTTTCAGCGCTGTCGAACAATCAGCAAGCGCTCTCATCCCAGTCCAGCCTGACGCCTGCCCAGCTTGAACAGGCGCACAAGGCGGCCGTGGATTTCGAAGGCGTGACAATAGGCGAAATGCTCCAGCCTATGTTCGATACCGTCGATATGTCCGATTCGATGTTTGGCGGCGGCGCAGGCGAAAAGCAGTTCCGCGACCTTCAGGTGCAGGAAATGGGCAAGCAGATCGCCAATAGCGGCGGTCTGGGCATTGCCAACAACGTGTACCGCCAGTTGCTGGCCATGCAGGAACAGGCGCAGTCATGAGCGCTACCCTGAGCAAGCAGGAAAGCCTGATCCTGCGCAGCTTTCAGAAAGTGTGCCGGGTTCTTGAAAAAGAAAACGACTTTCTGGCCGAACTGAAGTTCCAGAAAATCACCGAACTGCTGCCTGCAAAGCAGAAAGAAATCGCAGCGCTTGAAGGCGCTCTGGTCGAGCGCACGAAAATACTGGCGCAAACCGGGCAGGAAAACACAGCGCTCCCTGCAGATCTGGAAAAAGCGGCTGAAGAATTCAAAAGCCTGATCGCCATCAATCAGCAGAGGCTGCAGCAGGCTATCGACACACAGAACAGCGTCATTCAGCTTATTCTTGAAGCCGCGCAGGAAAGCATCACCGGCTATGCCGCGTCTGGTCATTACGTGCAGGACCATCGGGCGCAGGGCGCCATGACCCTGCGCAGCGACGTATAAAGCTTTTCCTGCCCACTTCTTTTTTACCTACGTGCATTTTCAGGATCATACATGGACAAGTTTTTTATCAGCCTCGACAGCGCTCCCGAACGCAGCGAGTCTTTCCAGCGCCTTAATGCCCATGTGCCTGATATTGTGCCGTTCAAGGGGCTGGACGCCACATCCGTGGATATCGCCGCCATGAAGCAGGCTGGGCTTGTTGCCGAAAGCTGCCTCTTCTCCCCCGATGCGCTCGCCAGCGCGCTCAATCATGTTTCGCTCTGGGGCACGGTCATGCGCTCCGGCACCGGTGCTTATGTGTTTAGCGACCGCACAGTGCTGTGCCGTAACTTTGTGGACGCCAGCAAGGAAATCATTGAAAAACTGCCCGCCAACTGGGACATCGTCTGCTGGGACTGGGCGGGCGACAATGTCATGCAGTATGAGCTGCTGCCCGGCGTTACCCATGCCACGACCATGTATTTTCAGGATTCCGTGCAAAAGCACGTCAAGGACTTCAACAAGGTCGGCATTGCCTCCCTGCCCTTCCGCCTTGTGCAGATGTTCGGCTTTGGCAGCTATGCCATTTCGCCCTCAGGTGCTGCCAAGCTGATCAAAAGCTGCTTGCCCCTGAATACAGAAGAAGTGCTGCATTACTGCCTAGGCGGCCAGATGCTTGAAGCAACTGACCTCAGTATTCTGATGAACCGTTACTACATGGATATCAGTGCGTTTGTCAGCGTGCCCCCACTCAGCCTGTCTGACATGTCTGCACCGGTCTGAAACCCGGAGGAGCTTCACATGCGCTTCACCTATTTCCGTGCTGATATGCCTGAACAGCGGCGCTACAGGCCTGTGGGCATGGCGTTTGCCGCCTGCCTGACACTGGCCGGATGTGCAGGCTCCCCCGCCACGCCCTATCTCAAAGAAGAGATGAAGCTGTCAGCGGCTGGTTTTGTCGCCCATGCGGCTAATACAACCGCCCGCTACGCCATGATGAATACACTCCCCCCCGGAGAGCTGACATACCGGACCTCGTCCGTTGGGCCAGTTTATGTCTATGCGGACCCCATCGCCTGCGGTTGTGTCTATATGGGATCAGACATTGCTTACCGCACGCTGGTTTCCGCGGCTGAGGCCGAGGCACGGCAGAATAAACAGAACTACAAGCCTGATTACACCCTGCCCAGCATGCCGCAAATGGCCGATGAAACCCGCCGCGATACAGCGGAATGGGACTGGAGCGCATGGTCTGCCAGCGCTGATCCAGGGCCAAGCCAGCCCCAGCATGTCATAGGCGCTTACTGGTAAATACGTTTACCTGACAGCAGGAAATAAAAAACGGGAGCGTGCATCGTAACGCGCGCTCCTTACTCTCCCTGCCTGCCCAGAAAAGTCTGTTCCAGCATCTGCATATACGGGCGTTTGCGCAGCCGTGCATTGCCCGATGCCGCCTTGCCACCAGTAGCAACCGTAGTGGTGCCACCAGCATTACCGCCAGCGTTACGCGATGCAGCAGGAGCGGCTTTTTTACCATCCCGGCTGGCCGCATCCGTTTTTTTGGTAACGGTCTCGCCCTTATCTTTCTGCCCAGACGCGGCTTCTTCCACTGCCTTGCCTGCCACGGGCTGTTCCGCATCAGCCGGATCACCGACCTGCTTTTCCAGCGGTTCTTCGCCCTGCGGTGCCGATACCTCAGACTGTTCGGCTTCCTGCGCTGCGGTTTTTTCTTCACGCAGTTGCTCAAGACGCAGATCAGCCGCTTTCTCGATCAGGTTTTCGAGCCTTTTTTCCTGAACCGGCAACTGCGTTACCAGTGCTTCCAGCCTGTCTGCTGCGGCATCCGCCTTATTGACCACACTGTCGAGTTCAACCCCGGCGAGCTTAGCCTGCTCCACCATACGGCTGAGCGGACGCCCGCTGACCTCGCCTGCAATACGCAGCTTTTCAACGCCCTGATCAGCACTTTTGACGCTGCTTTCCAGTTTTTCAACCAGACCCAGCAGGCTTTCACGGTCACGCTTGAGGTTGGACAGCACCCGGCCAAGATAGAAACTGTAGACTATTCCCAAAAACAGGAAAATCGACAGCACGACCTCAATGATCATCTGGATCTGTGTCAGCATCTGTCTGGTGTCCTTCAGTCTGACCGGATTGACGGGTTACGCATCGGATACAGACATATCCTTGCGCCGTATAGCATTTAAGCCGTTTTAGCGACGGCCTCGGCCGGGGCTGGCGTTGCAGCCGGGGCATCGGGCGCCGGGGGGTGCGGAAGATGCGGGTCTGGCGGCAGCAGACGCCGCTCTATCTTGACAGCGGAACTCCCGTGCAACTGCCCAAGACGCCCCTGAAACAACTGCGTCTGCCCGCACTGGAGCCTGACATGGATAGGCGTGCCGGCGCGATGCGGGAAGGTTATCTGCATACCGGGTTTGATACCCAGCACTTCCGCCAGCGGCACGGTTCTTTCTTCCAGCACGGCGGAAACCTCGACATCCGTTTCCATGATTTCGGATATCAGGTGATTTTCCCATATTGAATCACGACCAAACCGCTCGCCCATGAACTGCTGGGAAAGCTGGTCACGCACGGGTTCAAGTGTTGCGTAGGGGATAATCAGATCCAGATTGCCGCTACGGTCTTCCATGTCGATATGCAGCTTGGTCATGACCACGGCGTTGGACGCACGGGCAATCGCCGCAAACCGGGAACTGACCTCCAAGCGCTCAAACGCCAGATCAATCGCACAGACAGGACTGAACGCCGAGGACAGATCATCCAGCGTGAGCGTAATCAGTTTTTCGATCAGCGCACGTTCAATGGCGGTATGCGGGCGGTTTTCCGGCCCGGCATGCCCGGTGCCGCGTGGGCCACCCATAAGGATGTCGATAATGGAATAGGACAGCGAGGAATCAACAACCACAAGCCCGTAATTCTCCCACTGCACCGCTTTGAACACAGCAAAGAGCGAGGAAGAAGGAACGGTGTTCATGTAATCGCCAAAACACATGGAGCGCATGCTCTCCATCGTGATTTCGACGTTGTCATTGGTAAAGTTACGCAGCGTGGAAGACAGGAGCCGCACTAGCCGGTCGAAAACGATTTCGAGCATCGGCAGGCGCTCGTAAGCAACAAACCCTGCCTTGATGATACGCTCTATGCCTGTTTCTTCACGCACAGGGTGAGCTGAAAACGTATTGCCCAGCAGACTGTCGATTTCGGACTGGTCGAGCACATGCCCGCTCATGGAACCAGCATCATGCTCCGCATCATCGTGCTCATCCTGTGCGGAGGCTGCGGCCTCTGCATGATCAGACTCTTCGGCATGCGAGGCCTGCGTGTCCGCGCCGACATGAGCCTCATCCGTGGTTGCCTCATGCGGCTCGCCACCAGCCATCGTGTCTTCTGCATCCTGCATGTCGTTTTTCGCCACGGTTTTAATAAATTAGCCCAAATGCACCAGAAAACCCCACCCACAAAAAGACCACGGGCCTACTGGACAAGGAATTCGACAAAATACAGGTTTCTGACTTCCAGCGGCGCCAGCTCCACCCTCAGGCGGCGCATAATGGCTTCATGCAGCCGGTAAATACCGTTGCCACGGATATCCTGCGGGCGGGTTTCGTGCAGGTATGTCTGAAAAATATCCTGAATCTGCGGCACGATATTCTGCAAGGCCGCCTCGTTCGAGGCTCCGACAACTTCCACCTTGGCGGTCAGTTTGACATAAACCGGCCTGCCATCGCCACTATCAAGGTTGGAGACAATGGTGGGGATACCCAGAATGATCGGCGGATGCAGAGCATCCTGTGCCATCTTGCTATTGCTGGCCATTGTGCCGCCAACAGATTTGAAGAACCTGTCCTTCGCCCAGAAGCCACCGCCCACCAGCAGAAGAAGCACGACCACAACCACGCCGATAATGACCAGCTTCTTTTTCTTGGCCGCACCCGCATGTGCATCCGCGGCATTAGCGGCAGCTGCGCCGTCGGTTACAGTTTCACTCATTTCTGGGCGGCTCCGGTATCATGAGAACACGTATGTAGTACGGTCACTCTAGCGAGAGTTCCATGCGGGCTCAATGGCTTCGATCTGCCATGAACCGTTAAATCATGAATGAAACGACGGCTCACAGCGGCACAAAGTTCGGAACCGGAAATGTAAAACGGCCTTACACTTCTGCACGAAGCATAAAGCCGCATTACTCTGCACCAGACACAAGGCGGAAAGCCCGAAGCCCCCCGCCCGTTCAGCCCCAGCTTACTGGATCATTGCGATCGTTGCCTGAAGCATCGTGTTGGCTGATGTCACCACCTTGGTGTTAGCCGTGTAAGCTTCCTGCGCCACGATCATGGAGGACAGATCTTTCGTCAGATCGGTTGTTGAGGATTCAACATAACCGACCGAAAGCGTGCCCGTGCCATTTTCGCCAGAAACACCAATATTCGCATTACCTGAAGACGTTGTCGCCACATAAGCCTGCCCGTCCACAGCTTCCAGACCGTTCACATTGGCAAAGTTAGCCAGCGCGATCTTGCCAATCAGCTGCGTGCCGGTGCTGAACTGCGCCATCACGGAACCATCGCTGGTGATTTCCGCACCTTCATAGGTGCCGGTGGAAATGCTGTCGCTGGTAATCGCAGTGGTATCGGTATAGGGCGAAGAACTACCGAGTTTGACCGAACTGGAGGTCAGGTTCATCGTTTGGGTCGTGCCACTGGAATCCGTAAAGGAGATGCTGCCGGTGGTGGAACCATTGATGGTGTCGATGGAGCCATCGGACTTGAACGTCACCTGAGCCGTGGTCGAGTCAGACGTGGAGGTTGAATACGGGTCCACCAGCTTGACGGTCCAAGTCTGTTCGTCGTTCACGGTGGAGGCTGTCGTCGTATTCTTGGTCCATAGGGCCGAAACCGTGCTACCGTCAGACAGTGTCAGCGGCGTGGTCATGTAGGTGTCGTCCGTGCCGGTTTCCGCAGCAATATTGACCGCACCACTCGTGGAATCCATGGTCAGGGTATTGCCGGTGCCCGCAACCAGAGTGCTACCCTGCGACGTGCTGGCCGTGCCGCTGCTCGAAGTCGCAACCACTGTGCCGCTGGTGGAACCAATGCTCCCCAGATCAAGCTTGATGGTCTGGGCCACGCCGTTATACGTCGCGGTGATAGGAATTTCAGCAGAGGTGCCGGTTGTATTGGCCACAACCGAACCGGTTGCATCCGTAACCGACGTCATGGCGCCAGTGCTGCTGTCGAAGGTGACGATGTAGGGCGAAGGCGATGCGTTGCTGATCGCCCCGCTACCATCGGCATCATAAGCCTGCACAGTCCATTTGGAGCTATCAGACGTGCTCTGCGTCCATACCAGACCGATCTGATGCGCCGTGCCCGTGGAATCATAAACGGTGGTCGGAGCCGTGGTGTAGGTCTGATCCGTGCCCGTTGACGTACCCACCGTGGAGGTTGATGTCAGGGTCGTGGTTTCCGTCGGCTTGAACGTCACGTTGGAAACGTTGAGCTGCGTCAGCGTTGTGCCAAGTGTGCCGGTGGACTGATCCACCATATAGCCTTCGAGGTAATACCCACTGGTGTTGACCAGATAACCGGACTTGTCCTCATACACTTCGCCGTTGCGGGTGTAGTAGGTCTGGCCGCTGCTTGTTCCCTTGGAAACGACAAAGAGCCCGTCGCCCGAAATCGAGGTCGCCAGCGCATCGGTGCTGGTGGAGGACGTCCCCTGGTTATCCACGTGCTGGATGGTCAGGGCAGCGACAGAATCGGAAACATCGGCCGAGGCGCTGTTACCGCCCGCACCCGCCACAAAGTCCTGAAAGGCCGTTGTGGTCGCCTTGTAGCCAACGGTCTGGCTATTGGCGATGTTATTACTGAGATTGGTAAATGCGGTCGACTGCGCGTTGATACCGCTTACGGCCGTTGAAAGGGCATTGAAAACCGACATGAGCTGTCCCTGCCTTGCGCGCGCTGCTGTCCGTCCCGTCCGCTTTTCAGCAGAATGACCGTTTACCCTGTCACTATCACCCCCGCACGGGGAAAGCAGAAACCGGATTCCCGACCACACGAGCATGGAATGGCGGCTGAAACATTCCCAGCGCGACACATACTGCCTTGCGTTTGATTAGTGAGTAGCATGCCTGCCATGAAACGCAAGGTTTTCCTAACCATTACCCCCAGAAAACTGCGCCTTCGGGTCAGGAACGCTTAATTCCGTCGCACAACCCGAGATCCGGGGGTTTTGAGCTTCATCACGTAGGCAATAATCGCCGCGACGGGTTGAAAATATTCGGGCGGGATCTCGGAATCCACTGGCAGGGTATACAGGCCACGAGCCAGTGTCGGGTTACGCACAACGGGCACTTTTGCATCTTCCGCTGTCATACGGATACGCGCCGCCAGATCATCCATACCCTTGGCCACGATCCGGGGGGCTGTATCGGTGCCGCTCTGATATTCGAGCGCCACGGCGTAATGGGTCGGGTTAGTGACCACAACCGTGGCGTTTTTGACTGCCTGAAGCATACGCTGCCGCGCCCGCCTGCGGCGAATCTGCTGCCGCTTACCTTTGATATGCGGATCACCCTCGGTCTGCCGGGTTTCTTCCTTGATATCCTGAAAGCTCATCCGCAGCCCGGTCATACGGTGATAGCGGGTCCACATGTCATCCAGCAGGGCAATGCCGCTCTGCACCACCAAAATTGTGAGCGTTGCGTACAGAAACCACGACACCAGTTCCGATGTCAGATGCGTAAAGCTCCAGCGCTCAGCCTCGGGCGCAACATGAACCGTACCTTTGGCCACCCCATACAGCAGCAGACCAAACACACAGAACTTGATCAGGCTTTTGAGCACTTCCACCAGATTGGTGACACTGAATACCCGTTTGATCCCTTTCAGGGGGGAAAGGCGCGTGATGTCGAATGCAACAGCTTCCGGCCTAAACAGAAAACCTGTTTGTATAAAACCAAAGACTACAACCGTAACCATAATGACCAGAACCAGAGGCCCGGCTAGTCGCGCCCCTTCGATCAGCGCCTGCATGGTTGCGCCATATATGGCGGCATTATCTTGGGGAATACCGTCAAAATGTTCCATGAGCGCGCGCATACGGTGCACAAACACCCGCGCCGCTTCTGCTGTTTCCATGGTGAAAACCATAAGAAACAGGGCCAGAACAACAAACATCTGCAATTCGCGCGACTGGGCAACATTGCCCTCCTCGCGCGCGGTTTCAAGCCGTTTGCCTGTCGGGTCTTGTGACCGCTCGCCCCCGCCGGCTCCTTCTTCCGCCATGGCCGCCCGCCCCTAATGCCGCGTTGGGCCTGCCCCAATACCGGGCAACCCCAAAAGCAGATCGCCCATTTTTTCCTGCCAGACCCCGGACATAACCTGCAACAGCACGGCCAGCAGCAGAACGCCCCCAAGAATCTGGGCAGGCATGGCAATGCCATACACCTGTATCGTGGGAAGCAGACGGTTAAGCACACCCAGCATGGCCGGCCACAAAGTGCCAATCAGCACAAAAGGTGCGGCAAGCTGCATGGCCAGAGCAAAACTCTGCGCCGTGGTGCGGATTACGCTGCTGGCCATATCGTCAATCATGGGCATCTGTCCGGGCGGGAACAGGGTGTAAGACCCCACAACAGCAGCTAGCGGCAACACATAAAGCCCGGTAGACAGGAAAATGACCGGCACCATGGAGGCGCCCAGATGGCTGAGCGCCGTGCTGCCCGCCCCCAGTTCAGCATCCGGCTGCAAAACGCTGGCCAGGCCGGTCAGCACTGCGATGATCTGCATGGCGATGTTCATAGCCAGCGCAATCAGCTTGGCAAGCCAGCCGATAAACCCGCCACACAGCAGTTCACCCGCAATAATCGCCACAATCAGGAACGGGCGGTGTATGGCCGCCCCCGTTACTAGAGACAGCTTGTCCTGCACGACTGGCAGAATGGCAAAAGTTGTTACGAGCGCCACCCCTGCCCGCACCTGCATGGGCGATGTCTGCTCCCCCAGACCGGGAGATGTCATGACCAGAGCACTCACCCGGCAAAGCACCACCAGAAACATGGCGGCCAGTTCGGCCACGGAGCCACCGGGAAAAAGGGAGGTTATAGCCATGTCCACACCAGCCCCTTACGCGCTGGCCACCCCATTACGAACCGCCAACCAGAATCATCTGATCGAAAATGGTGTGGGCATAGGTATTGAGCGTGGAATACATGAAAGACCCTGTCAGAAGCAGGGCCCCAATGGCAGCAATAAATTTCGGCACAAAGGAAAGTGTTGCTTCGTTGATCTGCGTCATGGCCTGAAACAGCGAGACGAGAACACCAGCACAGAGGGACGCCAGAAGCGACGGCGCCCCCATTTTTACGGCAACAACCAGCGTCTGTCGCAATATTTCATGGACATCGACCGTATGGTTCACGGAACCATGCCTTAGATCGACATTTTCATGACATCCTGATACGCCTGCACGATCTTGTCGCGCACGGTCGTAACGCTCTGCAGGGTCAGTTTGGCTTCTGCTACCGAGGTAGCGATATCAGTCAGGTTACCCTGCCCGGACACACCAAGTGCTGTCTGGGCTTCGGATGTTTTCTGGGTCTGGATCGCGCTCTGAATGGCCCCGTTGAGCACGGAACCGAAGCTGGAAACAACGTCGGAAGAAGACCCCGTACCCTCATCACCCGCCAGACCATCGGTGGACGCATTAAGGGTCTGCTGTGTCTGCCCGTAAGCATTAAGCGCATCAACACTGCGCGTCGCGAGGTCGCTCGTTATCATTTCAGGCCCTGTGTCTGATCCGCCAAAATCGCCACCGGCAGGGCAAAACCCCGCCTGATACGTACCGCATGTAAACTAGCCATTAAGACATCACAAGACCAGAGTCTTTTCACCACCACGCCACACTGTCACACTCTTTTCCCGCCCTGTGTGATAGCGACGAAACAGCAGACAAAGACCACACCCACCGGCAAGACAGGCAAATCCCTCGGCCCTTTAGCCTGCATAGTCATGGCAAGATTTTGCAGGATACGGTACTCTGCCGCCCAAGACAGACATGCTCCACTCCGATCAGGGCGCGACAGCCAGCCCGGCAGACCACGGGCCAGCAAGGCCATTCGAAAGCAGGAATTTTAAACGCATGAGGCATTCACTCCCGCTCGCAGGCATCGTGGCACAGTATAAAGCCATACGCACGGCATCCCTGCTTGGCGGCATGGTCACTCTGGGCCTGCTCGCATCGCAAGCCCATGCAACTGGCAAAGCTGCACAGGACATGCCAGCAGACATGGCTGGCCACCACTCCGATATTCCCAATGTTGGTGATGATGGACTGCGCTGCCCCGCCGGAGCCGTGCATATTGCGGAAGTGCGCGGCATACTCCGCCAAGGGGGCGATTCCGGGCAGGATCAGCTTCTTGGCGCTGCCTCTGTCGAAGTCTGCGCCAATGATGCCACCAAGTTTTCCGATATCGTCATACGCGGGGCTTCCACGGCTGATACGGGCAACACATCAGCAGGCGAAAAAACCGGCGTGGATGGCACGATCCAGATACGTGGCCGTACCGCACAGATGGACTCCAACATCTATGCCCCCATCAGCGCTGCGGATCTGGCGCAGTGCGCCCAGCAGCAAGACTCCGCCCCCCCGGCCCAGGATGGAGCCGCCGTCTGCAAACCCCACCCCTTTGTGGCCAGTTTTTCCGGCACATGGGTTTTCGGCATCGGAAAATGGACAAATTTTCACGTGGGAACGGACACCGCCGGAAACCCCATAACGCTGATGGTCCGCATTTCCAACGGACCGCTTGAATAAGAAAATCCATTTATTTCAGTGCGTTATAAAAAATATCGGGCTTTTTTGTTTTTTTCGTCCTGACAGAATGAAAGTCAAAATCTGGTAACTTTCTCTTAGCCATTTCGGGCTTTACTGACCAAGAACTGGCGAGGGCCAGTCCGATTTGGCATGGAGAATACTCGTGACTCTTTCAATTAACACCAACGCCTCCGCACTGGTCGCCATCGAAACCCTGGACGCAACCCAGACCTCGCTGAGCAACACCGAAAACGTCGTTTCGACCGGTAAGAAGGTCAACAACGCTTCTGACAACGCCGCTGCTTACTCCATCTCCCAGCAGCTGAGCGGTCAGAACTCCGGCCTGAGCGCCGTGAACTCCGGCCTGACCTTCGCCGCCCAGGTTGTTAACACCACGACGACCGCCGTCAGCAGCATCCTGACCGACCTGAAGTCCATCCAGGGCCTGGTCAATACGCTGACCAACAACCAGACCAGCAGCAGCAGCATCAGCGACACCAGCGACTCCATCACGCAGACGCTGAACGCCATCAACGTTATCGCTCGTAACGCCACGCTGAACGGTGTTAACCTGCTGGTGAACAGCGCCACCGACGGCGTTGGCATCCAGGGCACCAGCCTCACCTACCTGACCAGCCTTGGTGGTGACACGAACGTCATCAGCGGCCTGCACACGGAAATCTCCGGCGCCATGACCTCCGGCGCTCTGGGCACCTCCTTCACCTACGCTGCTGGCTCCGGCTCCAGCCTGACGGACGCCCTGGGCCTGACGAGCGGTCTGGCTTCCAGCGACGCCGCCAGCGCCAACATCTTCGTGACCTCGGGCAACAGCCTGAACACCACGACGTTCGCTTCCGGCGCAGCTGGCAGCACGGCTCAGCAGATGGTGGCCCTGATCGAACAGGCCATCACCGCGATGACCACGATCGCTTCCAAGCTGGGTTCCAACTCCTCCATCATCTCCAGCATGTCCAGCTTCGGCACCACGCTGTCCGACAACATCACTCAGGGCGTTGGCGCTCTGACCGATGCGGACATGTCTGCCGCCAGCGCTCAGCTGACCTCGCTGCAGACCAAGCAGTCGCTGGCCATCAAGTCGCTGACGATCGCGAACTCCCAGTCCCAGAGCATCCTGTCGCTCTTCCAGTAAGAACGACACTCGCTTTAGGGCGCGTTACGGAGCACCCCCGGCCATTTGGCCGGGGGTGTTTCTTTTTGTACTCTCGCGCAAATTTTATATGCCATCTGGTCAGTATCGCCGGAGTAGGATATTTCTTCTGTAGGCTGGTGCATTTCTTTAGCTGCCAGCAAAACAGGCTACAGATGGTAACACGATGATCCACCCGGCAATGAGAGCCTATCAAGCTGTCAGTGAAACCGCCATTAGCGGCAGAGAGGCCGACGCAGCCTGTTTCAGGCTCCTGCTGGTCGAACTGGAAAAAGCCCGCGACACCACAGACCCTGTCATACGCAGCGCCGTGCTCGACAAGCATCAGAAGATGTGGGGCATTATCATGAAAGCCAATATCAGCGAGACAGGTGCAGCCACGCCGCTGGAAGACCGGGAACTATTCATACGTCTGGCCGATCAGGCGCAGCGTTATGGTATCAAGTTATTGGTTGACCCGTCGCTCAGCTTTGACCCGCTGATCGATATTGCACAAAATGTGCTTGAGGGTCTGGAAGCATCGTCCGTTGTCGAAAGCGACATGTCTTACGGCGCTTTATAAAGCCCTTACTCTCGCAGCTTATGCCCAAAACGGAAGTTAACTGGCATGAGCTGCCGGGAAGTCAGAACAGATCGACTTCCCCAGCCGGGATCGGCACATGATCGCCCGGCTCCCCCTTCAGAATCCTGACAATCTCGCTCAGCTTCACACCTGAATACAGGCTAGGCAGAGGCATGTCTGCTGACAGATCAAGTGCGGGATCAGCCAGAATATTTTTTAAAATTGATACGACTGCCTCGACAGTCTGGGTCGCAACATCGAGTTGTTGCAGGCTCTGTACTTCCTGATCGCACAGGACCAGTGTCTTGGTGCATTCACCCACAGTATTCTGTGCATCGAGAAAAGAGGCGCCAGCTGTTTCGAGCAGTCCCGTCACTTTTTCAAGCGCGTGCTGAACGGAAATCGTTTCAGACGGGAGAGCGGTGTTCATAACAGACGACATTCTCTTTGCATCCTTTTCAGACCCGGCACTCAAAACAGTTCCACATCGGATATTGCTTCTTTTGCCCATTTGCGGCCCGCTTCCGTTTCGCGCCGGTTATAGGCTTCTTCCTGTCGCCCAATAGCCTGAGTATCCTGCACCAGATTCTGCTGCGCCCGGCCTGTTGTCGGCCAGAATCTGACCCGCCTAGCCAGAAAACCACCAAGACTATGCGAAATACAATCTATACCTTCATCAGCAAGGTATTGTTTTACAAAATGACAGTTCTCATGGCCAACCCGCCCGAGTGACGGAACAACCGCCGCCCCCCCAAATACCTTGCAAACCAGCGTATTGCGGTTGCCCCCGGCTTTCAGGATGCCATTGATCAGCATTTCCATGGAATTCACGCCAAAGCGCAACGCCATGCCATCCTGACCGCCGCCGCCACCAGGCAGGAGGAAATGGTTCATCCCTCCCACATGAGCGGTCGGGTCAAACATACAGACTGAAATACATGAACCCAGCAGGGTCACAAGCACAGTGGAAGGGTTATCCGAGATAACCACCTCCCCCTGAATAACAGTCGTAGCGCCCTCAATATGCCTCACGTGATAGGCCCGAACACTTTTTCCAGAACTTCACGCAGTTTCGCTACCGTATAAGGCTTGGCCAGAAAGTTATTAACGCCCGCCTTCACGGCTTCCTGCACCAGATCCTTGCTGGCTTCACTGGTCAGAATAATAAAGGCGACCTTCTGGGTCTTGGGGTTGGCACGCACCGCTTTCAGCAGCGCCAGCCCATCCATAACCGGCATGTTGAAATCGGAAATAACAAGATGTGCCGGGTTCTGATCAAGATACTCGACAGCTTCCTTGCCATCCTTACGCTGGGCAATGTTCGTAAACCCAAGCTGGGCAAGGCTATTGGCCAAGACCTGCCGAATAGACGACTGGTCATCAACAATAAGAGCCCTGATCTGCGATGCCGCTGGCATTGTCTAACCCTTTTCCCGTTTTTTATTTACGGCCAACACGCCGTTCCCGCCATCGCAGGCGGTATTCCACCCATATAGTTCTATTAATGCGCCCGCATGGCCATGGCTGCCATCGCAATCTGACTCAGGGGAACGATATGCTCCGCCGCCCCGATTTCAGCCGCGACCCTCGGCATGCCATAGACTACCGAGGACGCCTTGTCCTGAGCAATCGTCTGCGCTCCTGCACGGCGCATGGCAAGCAGTCCTTCTGCACCATCCTGCCCCATACCGGTCAGGATAACACCAAGAGCTTCCCGCCCTACCGCCTCCGCCACGGAATCGAACAGCATGTCTACCGAAGGACAATGGCCATTTACTGGCGGCGCGCTCAGCAAGCGCGTCATATAATGACCATCTCGCCGTTCAACCACCATATGCCGTTCACCGCCAGGTGCAATCCTGACATCCCCATGGTTCAGAACCTCACCATCCTTACCCTCGGCAATGGAAAGCGCCGTGATTTTCTGATTAAGCCGGTTCGAAAAACTGGCCGTAAACAGCGCAGGCATGTGCTGGCAGATCACGATAGGTGGGCTCTGCCGTGGAAAACCCGACAGCACCTGCTCGAGTGCTTCCACTCCGCCGGTTGAAGAACCAATGGCCACCAGTTCAAACGCCCGGGCCCAGTTCCGTTCAGGACCATGCGGCACCGCGCTGGCTGATGCCGCTTGTGAGGCCCCGGCCCGTGCACCGGGGCAAGAATGCGCCGCCTGAATAACAAGCCGTGCCAACCCCGCAAAGGCATCTGTTCCCATAACCGAAACTGGTTTGGGAAAGCAGTCAAAGGCCCCCATCTGCAACGCGGTAATGGCCGTTTCGGCACCACGCGCGGTCAACGCTGAAACCATAACAACCGGGATCGGCCGCAGGCGCATGATTTTTTCAAGAAACTGCAGCCCATTCATACCGGGCATTTCAACGTCCAGAGTAATGACGTCGGGCTGGTCCTTGATAATCAGATCGCGCGCTTCAATCGGATTAGCTGCTTCGCCACAGATAACAATCTGGGGGTACTGCTCAAACGAGCGGCGGATAAGCGCGCGTATTGTCCGTGAGTCATCGACCACGAGAACCTTTACAGGTTGCTCCATGGTTTACGAGTCCTTTCTATAAATAGTGGGGGCAACCTGTTCCAGACGGCACTGTGTGGTTGTGGCAACCCGCTCCGAATGGCCGACATACAGGAACCCGCCCGGCTCCAGCCGATCCGCCAGACGACGCCACAATTTCTCGCGCGTTTCGTCGTCAAAATAAATGACCACGTTCCGGCAGAAAATGGCGGAAAATGTACCCTTGATCGGCCATTCAGCATTCAGGTTCAGAACCCGAAAAGCAGGCAACTGGCAGATAGGCCCTGTAAAGCGCAGGTTACCGTCTCCACAGGGTTCCATAAATTTCTTACGGTTTTCCGCCGAGATACCATCCGTCTCTGAAGGCGGGTACGTACCGCTGGCAGCCTGAGCCACCACTTCGGAATTGATATCGGTGGCCAGTAGCCGGACATCGTGCGAGGCCGCATCAGGAATGACCGACATGACGGACATGGCCATGCTCCATGGCTCCGGCCCGGTTGAACAGGCTGCGGACCATAAACGCACACGCCCACCACTACGGGCTGTGCGGGCAAGGCGGGGCAGCACTTCGGCCTCAAGGTGCTCAAAGTGCTTTTTTTCTCTGAAAAAGCTCGTCACATTCGTGGTCAGGGCGCAGATGAGCTTTTCCATCTCCGGCTTGCCAGCGGAAGTTTTCACAAAGTCCAGATAACTCTGGAACGAGCCATAACCCAGCTCCCGCAACCTGCGGGAAAGACGCGAGTAAACAAGCGTTTTTTTGGAATCGGGTAGGCTGATTCCCGCTTCCTCAAAGGCTATACCGCGCACCCGTTGAAAATCAGCGTCGGTATAATCCGTCTCCGCTCCCGGCATCAGGGACTTCATTCGGTGACCATGTCCCCAACGAGTTCACCCACAACGGTTTCAAGCTGCAGCACGCCAATCATCCGGTCATTAACCATGACAAGGCCGCTCAGGCTGCTGCTTTCCTCGGACACCGCCTGCACGTCGTTCATGTCTATGTCGGCCATGTCGATCACGCGATCAACCAGCAGGCCGCAGACAACGCCGTTTTTAGATTCGACAATAATCGCAACACGGCGCGGGTTATCAGCCTGCGGCTGGATGTTGAGATAAATGGCCAGATCAATAACTGTCAGAATAATGCCGCGCAGGTTGATTGCGCCACACACATAATGAGGGGCAAACGGCAGGGCCGTGGTTTTTTCAAACCCACGGATTTCGCGCACGCTCAGGATAGGAATACAGTATTCCTGATCCCCGATGGCGAACACGATCATTTTGACAATCTTGGCGTCCACGCCGTCTTCTTTGTTTTTTTCCGTCATCCCCGGCTTCCTTGCTCAAACACAGCGCGCCCCATCAAAAAATCCGCTCAGGCTGCCAGCCCGGTGCGGACATTCGATGGCCTGTTATCTATCTTGCGGATCGCTGTACCAATCAGCGCCGGTACATCCAGAATAAGAGATACACTCCCATCTCCCAGAATGGTGGCGGCGGACACGCCAGAGATCTGCCGGTAGTTCTTTTCGATACTCTTGATCACCACCTGTGTCTGATCGCGGATTTCATCCACCACCAGTGCAGCCCGACCACCGGATTCGTTCTCGACCACCAGAATAACTGCGTTGGCCAGAGCCTCCTGCGTGGGGGCTTTCGACAGCCCCAGTTCCGCCGCAAGCGGAATCAGCGGCATGCAGGTTCCACGGATGGAAATGATGTTTCCACCATCGGGCAGCAGATACACATCACGATGGTCGATCATCATGGTTTCCACCACCGACGAAATCGGAATGACCATGGTGGACTCACCGGCTTCGATCAACATGCCATCCAGCACGGCCAGCGTCAGCGGCAGGCTGAGGCTGAAGGTCGTGCCCTCACCCGGCACGCTCTGAATGGTCACGCGGCCGCCAAGGCTGAGAATAGCCTGTTTGACAACATCCATGCCCACGCCGCGCCCGGAAAGGTCGGATACGGTAGCCGCCGTTGAAAAGCCGGGAGCGAAAATCAGGTTATTGATCTCATCATCGCTCAGCACCGCATCCGGTGCCACAATCCCGCGTTTGACGGCAGTTTCCAGCACGCGCTGACGGTTGATGCCACCCCCATCATCCTTGATGGTAATAAGGATACGGCCAGAACGATGCCCCGCTGAAAGCAGGATATGCCCTTCCGCCGGTTTACCCGCGGCAAGACGGTCTTCCACCTTTTCGATACCGTGGTCCACGGCATTACGCAGCATGTGCGTCAGCGGGTCGGTCAGTTTTTCGACCAGCGTGCGGTCAACCTCGGTGTCTTCACCTTCCAGCAGAAGGACAACGTCCTTCTTGGTCATGGAGCAGGCTTCACGCACAACGCGCTGCATACGCTGGAACACACTACGCACCGGCTGCGCGCGCACCGCCATGACAGCATCCTGAATGTCACGCGTCAGAGACTGCATGCTGTTGATGCTCTGCGTCAGTTCCTGCTGGATGGAACCATCATTCCGGCGCGACAGGGCTTCAATCGCAGCCTGAGCAATAACCAGTTCACCCACCAGATCCATCAGGTCGTCAATACGGTGCAGATCAACACGGATGGAGGCAACCTGCTCGGCCTTGCGGGCCGGAGCCTGTTGATTACCTGCAATGGCGTTTGTAACAGCGGCGGGTGCCACATCATGCACGGGGGCTGCGGGAGCCACCACAGGGGCCGGAGCCTGTGCAACCGGAGCGCTGACCACAACCGGCGCTGCCACGGGGGCAACCGGTTCAGGTGCGACTATCGCTGCCGGTTCTGGTTCAGCGGGGGTTTCTTCAGCAGCACCCTCATGGGTAATGCTGAAGTCACACACATCGCTAACCCAGTCAAAAACACCATGCACACTTTCTTCCGACACGGCAGCGGGCAGGGCAACCCGCCAAGACAGGCAGGAACGCGTAGGTGACAACGCATTGAAAGCAGGCAGGCCACTGGTGTCGCAGGTGGCTGTCATAGCCCCGCCTTCCACCGCAACCGCGAGATCACGCAGGCCGATCAGAAGGTTGCGAGCATCGTCACCACGTTCGTACATAGCGTCATGCGGGCGGAAGCTCACCACCAGATCGGACGTTGCCTCTGGGGCATCAAACCCGAAATCCATGTCTACGGGAATGGGCTCGAAGTCCATGGGAACCGGGACGAAATCCATCGGCACAGGCACAAAATCCTGCGGCACGACATCTTCCGCCGGCTTGGGCGCGCCATCGCTGTTGATGATCGCCTCAAGTTCGGACTGGCTTTCCGCCACCCGGACATGATCCACCCCGGCCCCGCCCCGCGCTTCCGATACCAGATCGCTCAGAACATCCATGGCCTTGAGAAAGGTCTTCATGATGTCATGCGTGGGGACAATCCGCCCCGAGCGCAGGCCATCAAGAGAGCTTTCAAACACATGCGCAAAGCGCACAAGATTTTCGAGACCAAAGGAGGCAGCCCCCCCCTTGATCGAATGAACGGCCCGGAAGACGGCATTAATGGTCTCGTGATCCGAATCCCCGTCAGACAGGGCACTCAGACCGCGTTCCAGCTCCTGTAGCTGTTCGTCACACTCCTGGAAAAAAACCAGAAGGATATCGTCCATGTCACCACTCATTCCGGCGCCCTTTCCTTCAGGCCGTAACCCGGCGGATTGCCGCCAGCAGACTTTCAGTACTGAACGGTTTGACAATCCACCCTGTGGCGCCAGCCTCACGGGCACGGGCCTTCTTTTCTGGATCGCTTTCCGTTGTCAGGACAATCACAGGCAGGTGCTTGTACTGATCAAGCTTGCGCACGGCCTCGATCACCTCGAAACCATCCATGCGCGGCATGTTGATGTCGGTAATCACGGCCTTGGGCGGCGGGTTCGCTGCCTGCAGAACTTCAAGGCCCTCAACGCCGTCTCCACCCTGGATCACGTCGTAGCCGGCACCTTCCAAAACCTTGCGCAACATGCCCTGCATGGTTCTGGAGTCATCAATTGTCAGGACACGCACGCCCTTATTATCCGTCATAATCTATTGCTCCTTGGAGGAGGCTGGCTGTCCGGGCAAAAACGCGCCAACCCCAAAAAGGGCGTATGCTTCCCTGAACGGCTCGGACGGAGCCGCCACAGTACATCCACTTGCAAGAAGAAGCTGCAAGCAAAGCCCACCAACATAAGTCACGCCTGACGCATCCAGGCTGACAGCTTCAGGCGCGGCCTGAGCCAGCGCATCTTCAATCAGTTTTTTCAGACCAGCCGCCCCTGCCGTATCCAGTCGTTCGGGCAGGGTTACGGTCACGGCCGACACAGCAGCACCTGAAGCATTTGCCATTAGAACTCCTCCCAACCCTGGTCAGAAGAGGTTGTCGGGAGAGAGGAAGAAACCGCAGGCACCGGGCGAGAGGGGGCAACCTCGCGGCTGACCGGCTTCAGCGCCACGGTTTCACGCGGCCGGGGCGGCGGAGGCGGCGGAGCGCTGTTGTCCGGGCCATCTTCCTTGCGGCGGTTGATACGGAAGCGGCTCAGCGTCTGTGTCAGCGTGCGGGTTTCGGCAGTCAGATTATGGCTGGCGGCGGTTGTTTCTTCCACCATCGCAGCGTTCTGCTGCGTCACCTGATCCATATCGCCGATCGACACTGTGATTTCAGACAGGCGGGTCGCCTGATCCTGCGTGGCACCAGAAATTTCTTCCACGCGGGTCGCAATGTTCTGGGTGCTGCCGGAGAACTCGCTCAGATAGCGGCCCGTCTGCTGCACCAGATCCACACCCTTGTCGACCTGTTCTGCCGAAACGGAAATCAGATGCTTGATTTCGCTGGCTGAAGTAGCGGACTGCTCGGCCAGTGAACGCACTTCCTGTGCAACCACGGCAAAGCCACGTCCGGCTTCGCCCGCACGGGCAGCTTCGACACCGGCATTAAGCGCCAGAACATTGGTCTGGAAGGCAATACCATCAATAACGGAAATGATTTCACCAATGGAATCGGAGGATTTTTTGATCCCGTCCATGGCCTTGGTGGCCTCTTCCATAACGTCGCTGGCCAACCGCACTTTTTCGAGCGAGCGCTTGCTTTCGGCGCTGGCATCCGTGCAGGCCTTGGCAGTCAGCTGCACGCCATCGCGGATGGTCCGCACCGTAGCTGCTGCCTGCCCCAGATTGGCAGCCTGTTTTTCCGTACGCTTGGCCAGATCATCAGATGCCGTGGCAATTTCTGTGGCACCCGTTGCAATCAACTGGGAGTTATTGGCAACCGCGAGCAATGCGCCATTGAGGCGCGTAACGGAATTATTGAACGCCTTGCGCAGAGGATCGAATTCGCCATCGAAGATCGGGTCAGTCAACTGCTTGCGCAGATCGCCCTGAGCCATCTCCTCAAGAGCACTGCCCAGCGCTTCGATAATCATGTGCGTCTGGCGGTCACGATCCTGACTGAGGGCAAGAGACTTCTTGATTTCTTCAGCCATCGCTTCCTGACGGGATTTAGCGTCGGTCTGTTCACGCACGCTACGGGCGAATTCGACCATGACGCGCGACAGCCTGCCGGATTCATCACGGTTATCAAGAAACTGCACGTTGTTGTCACGGACTTCGCCCCGGCCAAGCTGCTCGCCAACAACGACCAGACTTTCCAGCGGCTGAGTGACCACGCGGGTCAGCATCACCCAGATCATGAAAACAACGACTTCGCCGAAACCGAGCGCGCTCATGTTCATCAGGAACATGTGTTCCACGGGCTCATGCACCAGATAGCCGGCCCCCTCAATCAGGATCTGGAGCATCAGATACGCTTCCAGACAGAGCATCACGGTCCTGATTTTGACGCGGAAGGTGGCGTCCTTGTACAGCCAGTTCAACATGCCAATCTAACTTCCCTTCATGCTCGCGGGGTGCTGCAAAAAACCGCGCCCACACGCATTACCACCACGGGCAACACATCGGCAGGAGAACCTGCGCACCATCCGCGCCCATTAGTCAAAAGACAATACTGCCTTACCAACAATCCAGGCTTCCCCAAGGGACTTGGCCGTGTCCGCTTTCAGGCCGACTGGCAGCAAGAAAACAGGACCATTCCCCCGTTCCGCATACCTGATTGTTGCGCCATTGCAGGTGTGGCTCCGATGTGATTCAGGGCACCCACCAAAACAGAAAATATAATCAACAGGCTACAATCAGAAGCATCAAACAGGAATCCTTAAAATCCTTGCTTAGATACTACATGGAAATAAACATTGGACAACCCGTTGCGGCATGGGCCTACGCCCGTGAAGCGCTGAAAACAGCCCCGTGAGAAAAGGGTTTTGGCAAAGAGTTTCCGCAATATATCCGGCAACATGGATGAAATTTAACGTCTTTATAACAAAGCCGCCCTACCCGCCGAAACTGCGCACCAATCCACCCGCCACCATCTGCCATCCATCCACCATGACAAAAAAGATCAGCTTGAACGGCAGCGAAATTGTTGCTGGGGGCAACATCATCATACCCAAGCTCATCAGCACACTGGCTGTCACAAGATCGATGACGAGAAACGGCAGGTAGAGCAGGAACCCCATCTCAAACCCGCGACTCAGTTCCCCGATCATGAAGGCCGGCATGATCACGCGCCACGGGGTTTCCGATGGCACCTTGGGGGTAGGCAGATTGGCCAGATGTAGGAATGTTGTCACATCCGCCGGGCGGGCATTGGCCAGCATGAATGTTCTGAACGGCTCCGCTGCGGCCTTCAGCCCATCCATCTCGCTCATATGCCCATCGATCATGGGAGCTACGCCCTGCACCCATGACTGCTCAAAAACCGGCTGCATGACAAAAAATGTCAGAAACAGCCCCAACCCGATCAGAACCGTATTGGGCGGCGTACCCTGCGCCCCCAGCGCACCGCGCAGGAGCGAAAGCACAACAATAATCCGGGTAAACGCCGTTACCATCACCAGCAGGCTAGGTGCCAGCGACAGGATGGTAATCAGCGCCGTAAGCTGGATAAGCCTGCTGGCGGTTCCGGTATCCCCCGTCCCCTTACCCAGATCGAGCGTTACGGACTGGGCAACGGCCTGCCCACCCATGACCGTAATGGCAACCGCCACGACAACCGCAAGCAGTGAACCCGCCAGCAGCCATTTCTGCCCGCCTGACAGAATACCCGCCAGAGTCCTTTTACCGGTAAGCCTGTCAGTCATGCGGAACCATTGCTGAAAATTGGGGCGTATTTTCCAAAGTGGCTTCATCGTCTGTCCACCCCAGAAAAACATCTGTGCCGCCCCCAGTCAGGATCACGCCTGTTCGGGCACCGCAGCGGATCAGGCTCAGTCTCCTGCGCTGATCAAGGGCCAGACTTTCCAGAACAGCCAGATGCCGGGTCTGCCGTTTGGCGGCAACATAAGGCAGCAGTTTTTTCAGCACTTTCTGGCTGAGCAGAATAAGGGCAATGACCAGAACGAACGAGCCGCAATACACCAGCCATGGCATGATGAAAGCACCTGTTCCCGCGGCGAGGCTCCCTGCGGGTGCTACGCCACTTGCCGCCGTTCCGGACATGGCCGCCCCTTTAGTTGGATGTAGGGGTCGAGGACAGGATTTCCGTCATCGTGACGCCAATGTAATTGTCATCCACCACCACGATTTCGCCTCGGGCGATCAGGCGGTTGTTGGCATAGATATCGACAGCCTCACCCAGCTTCTTGTCCAGTTCCACAACCGCACCACGCCCAAGACGCAGCAACTGGCTGACTGGCATGGTAGCCGTACCGATAACAGCCGTGATCTTGACCGGAATATCGTATACGGCCTCCATCTGACTGCCGCCGCCCGCCGCCTTGGCGGCCGTATCGTCCTGACCGGCTGTATCCGCAGGCTGCTCCGGCGCCGCGGAGGTTGCGAAATCCTCTAACCCGATGGGTTCGTTACCTGAAGTCATGATCCTCTCCGCCTTGTCTTATTCCGCCGGTTTATTCAGCTTGATCCGCTGCTTTGCCAGAGCCGTAACGGCAGCAACAATCTTTTCCGTAACGGACTTACGCCATTGCTGCGGGTCAATGACAATGGTGTTCGCTGGCGATGCAATGCTTATCGCACCTTCCGCCTGCTCTGGCACCATTTCAATCCGTACAGCCGCACTGTCCTTGAAAATTTCCTGTAGGCGTGCCCCGTCCACAGGGCCACAGCGCACTGTCACAGCCCCTTCGCAATCTCTCACGAAGGCTGCGGCGTCCGCCACCAGATCACGCCGGACACCCTCAAGCACATCCTCATGCAGGGCAGCAAGCTGCGCCACAATATCCACTACCGTGCTGACAAATGAATCTGCCGCCGTTTTCAGCGCCTCATCACGTCGGGCATCTTCCGCCAGAAACTCAGCCTCAAGCGCAGAAAAATTGCTGGTATAAGCAACACGCAGCGCTTCTTCCTTTTCGGCAGAGCCTTTTTCAAACCCTTCCTGAAAAGCCGCAGCCTTCAGCTCTTCAAGCTGTTCGGGCGTCATGGACACCAGATCAAGATCGGGTTCCGGCTCTTCCTCAGGCTCTGGCTGCTTGACGACAACAGGCGTTGCGTTCAGATCCGCGCCAAAATCTTCCAGTTCGATCGGTCGGCCGCGCCCCTGAACAATACCGCCTTCAGGGACAACAAAATGCGCGATCTCACCTGCCACCTGTTTTGAAACAGGGTGAAAGGGCACAAAACCATCCGTCACGGAATAATCTCGTCGTTGCCACCGCTTTCGGTCAGGTCGATCTCGCCTGCATTGGCCATGTTCTTGATGGTCGCGACGATTTCAGACTGCGCCGTATCCGCATCCTTCACGCGCACAGGGCCAAGGGCTGAAATTTCTTCCATAAGAATACTGCCCGCACGCTTGGACATGCACTGCAGGAACATGTTGCGCACCGTCTCGGAAGCACCCTTGAGCGCCAGAGGCAGTTTTTCACGGTCGATCTCACCAACAATGCGCATAAGCGCTTCGTGCGGCAGACGTTTGATATCTTCAAAGGTGAACATCAACGCCTTCACCTTTTCCATATCCTCGTGATTTCTCTTGTCCATCGCTTCCATCAGACGGGTTTCCGTCTTGCGATCGAAGTTATTGAACACTTCAGCCAGCAATTCGTAACTGTCGCGCTTGGCCGAACGACCCAGCGAGGAAATGAACTCGGAGCGCAGCGTGGATTCGACGCTGTCCAGCACCTCGCGCTGCACGGTTTCCATATGCAACACACGCATCATCACGTCTGTTGCATAGTCCTCGGGCAACAGGGAAAGGATGCGCGCGGCATGGGCAGGCTGCAGGCGGCTGAGAATAACTGCGGCGGTCTGCGGGTATTCGCTGCGCAGGTAGTTGGCCAGAACCGTTTCCTGCACATTGCCCAGCTTGTCCCACATGGTGCGCCCGGCCGGACCACGGATTTCGTCCATGATCTTGTCGACCTGCTCCGAAGGCAGGGCCTTTCGCAGAAAATCTTCCGTCGTTTCGTAAGTTCCCACCAACCCTTCGGGAGATTCGAAGTTTTTGGTGAACTCGTGGCAGACAGCCTCAACCACTTCCGCCCGCACCACGCCCAGACTGGACATGGCTACGGAAATATCACGCAGCTCATCCTCATGCAGCAGCTTGAGCACTTTGGCAGCCTGATCACGCCCGATCGCAAGCATGAGAACGGCGGCTTTCTGCTTGCCACTCAGTGCATGCGCGGCATTGGGATGCGCAAAGGAGTTGTTACCGTTTTCAAACGTGGTCAGACCTGCCTCAGACACGCGTCATGCTCCTTTCTTGGGGTCAGGCATGGCCAGCCAGTTCCTGATAATAAAGACCGTCTCGCGCGGATTTTCCTCGATCCGGGCAGCAACCTTGGCAATCGCGCCCATACGGACCCGACCCGCGACCTGATCGAGTGTAACGGTTTCATCTTCGTCAAATTCAGGCTCGCCATCCTTGCCTGCGGCTCCACCACCAGAGCCAATCCGCGCGGCATTGCCACCCGCTCCGGCAGCTCCCGGCGCACCGGGCACCCCGGCAGCGCCAGCCAGCAGCGGCAGACCCGCCGCACCACGGCGCAGCACAGGCCGCAGCGCAATAAAGATAGCGCCCAGAGCCAGCACGATGGGGATAACCCATTCAGCCACATAAATAAGGGTATCACGGTCAAACAGATTCAGCTTTTCAGCCGTAAAGCCTAGGCCACCATCGGGCATGAACCGCATGGAAACGACATTGACTTCATCTCCACGGGCCTTGTCATAACCAATTGCAGTCTTGGCCAGCGTGCTGATGCGCTCGATCTCGGCATCATCAAGCGGCTTCCAGACATCCTTGCCGCTCTTGTCCTTGCTGAAAGAACCATCGACCATAACCGCCAGGCTGATGCGCGAAACACGCGGGCGTGTCTGGCTGACAACCCGCACCCGTTTGCCAATTTCGTAATTGTCGGTTTCTTCTTCGCGATCGTCGCTGGAGCCACTCTTGTTGTTCTGATTGGCGTTGGCATTGGGCAGGTTGTTCGCCACCGAAGTATTGGGATTGGATTCGGTGTTGACGCTCTTGTCAGACGTTGTCTGCTGCGAACGCAGAACCTGCTGGTTGGGATCGAAGGTTTCTTCCGTCTCACGGATTTCGTCGGTGTTCATGGTCACCGCCGCACGAGCGCGCACATGCCCTGCCCCCAGCGTGGGCACCAGCATATCTTCCACCGCCTGAGACAGGCGCTGCTCTTCAGAGAAACGCAGCTTGTCGATGGTGGATTCCTGCCCTGCAACGCTGTCAGGGTCACCCGGCTTCACCAGCACATCGCCACGCGTATCCACGATGGAGATGTTCTGCGGCCTCAGGCCCGGAACCGCCGCGGCCACAAGGTTCTGGATAGCTTGAATACCATCGGGAGACATACGCCCCCCACGCCCGATATCGAGCACCACACTGGCCTGCGAAGGGCTGGTCTGGGTTGAGAACAGGTCCCGATGCGGCAGAACCAGATGCACCCTGACATTCTTCACACCATGCAGCAGCCTGATGGAGCGCTCCAGCTCGCCCTCCATCGCCCGCGTTTCGTTGATGGTCTGCTCGAACTGGGTAGTTGTCAGCGTGCCGCTTTTATCAAACAGCTCATAGCCAACGGCACCGCCACTCGGCAGGCCATCCTTGGCCAGCAGAAGGCGTGCACTGGCCACCTTGTCCTTGGGCACATAGATTGTGGCGCCATCGGCACTGGTCTTGTTGGCAATATGGGCCTTGCTCAAATCTTCCACCATCTGGGCGGCTTCATTCAGATCAAGGTCGCCATAGAGCAGCGCCATAGGCTGGGTGCTGCCCCGGAAGACAAAAAGCCCCAACACACCAAGCAGCACAGCACCCGCCGCGCCGAGGGCGATCAATCGTGTACGCCCAAGGTTTTTCAGGCTAGCCAATATATTCTGCATATTCCGGGAACCGCTACCCTGTCACAGCGTTAAATGGAGAACGTGTCCACTTGCTCGGCTGGTCAACCATCTGACACTCCTCCGCCCTGCCCTGCTTTCGCCTTGTTCTTGCGCCAAGGTAGCATGAGCCCGTGCGCACCAATCATATCCATACGCCAGCAATCAGGAAGCCCCAAAAAGCATTCTGAAGGCAAGCTTGGCTTGTACAGCCATTTATACCGCACCGACACGCCCTAAAAGAGCCACACACTCAACCTGACACCCCATTTCAGGGGATATAGGCATTGGTGGGTGGTGTTTTCTTGAGCGGCAGGTTGAGGCGGTTAGCATTCTGGTCCTGTGTCAGACCTGTCGGACCTTCGGAAACCTCACGCGCGACATTGGGCATCAGGTCAGGCCGGCTCCAGCAGTCAACGCCATTCCAGCTCTGAGTGCAGTATGGCTGCGGTGCGGGCGGGCGCTCAGGCGGGGCGCACCAGTCTTCGCCTTCCTGAATATAGCCCGCATTGCACTCACGCCCCGTTATGCGGTGGGCGATATAATCGGGGGCACACCCGGCAAGAAAAACCACCACACCCAACAGCACTGCGCGCCTGACCATTACCACCATTCTCCTCGCGCGGCCGCTTATTGACGGGACAGGGCCAAAGTCCCAGCCCCATCTGCCTTGGATGAAGCATTACCCCGGCTCCACCATGCAGCCGAGCCGGCATCCGCCGTCTGCTCGGACTTGCCATCCGCACCGAACGACGTACGCAGCGGACGGAAATTCCGCACCCCGGCCATGTACTGGGAAACCAGATTGACACGCTCTGGCACCATATAGCCCATCACCGCCGAAATCTTGCGGGGGCTCATTTTACTGGCCAGAGAAACAAGGACATGAATATCCATGATATTAAAAATGGCCGCCGCTTCCTTGGGTGGCATTTCCTCATAAATCTTGACCAAGCGCTCGGTTTCAGCCGCCATGGTTTCCTTATGGGCCGCCTGCCGCTCAGCCAGAGCCGCCATGGAATTATCCAGATCGCGCATTTTTTCGTCCAGCGCGGCCTTGGCCGCATCCAGAATACGCTTCTGGTCTTCCAGCCCTTTCTGCTCACCATCAATATCAGAGCGACGTGCCAGAATATCACGAGCCAGATCGGTTTCCGCCCGGTCGACCTGACGGTTGCCGTCTCCACCGCTATTAATCCCCGGGGCTACGGTCGCCACGCAACTGCTACCGCTTGCACAGTCATTGTTGGCCGCGACAGTCTGAACCGGATCGGGAGCTTTTTCAGGGGCTGACGCGTTCTGGTCACCAGCAGGCAGAACCGAGGTCCAGCCTTCAGCATCGTTTCTTGCAGCAGCAAGACTACGCGTGCCAGCATTGCTAGCAACTTTCGGCTTTGTAGCCGGAGCGGCAACATCGGACACGGCGGGGTCACCCGCATCAGACGGACCATCTTTCAGATGACCCGCGAGAGCATGCATATTCATCGCCAGAAGAAGGGTCATCAGGCTGGATGAAATATGAACGAGTTTCCCGAATGACAGACGGGGAATTAGCATCACGACCTAGCCCGTTGCGGGTTTCTGCCTAGAAGTTATACACCTACGTTCTGACACCGCGCCAGCCCATAATCCACTTACCTGAAGCAATGTGGACTGTTTCAGCTACGCTGCACATCCATCTCGCTCACTCCATCCGCCAGAGCCTGAATCCAGTGTGAACATCAGGCTTTAAGCGAGTGGTTTTTTACATATATCTCTATTGCGTGATGAGGCGTAAGTGCCTGAGTGTCAAGCGCTGATCAAAAATCTGTCTATATTTATTATCAGTGCAACATTTCAATAAATTATAACCCCCGCAATCAAGCGGATTAATTTTGTGTTTTATTATTTGTAGTATTTTATTTTTACTTTTTTTATCTGTTTTTTATTTTTATTTTCCTGTTTTTATAAAAATATTAACTATATTTTAACGCTCACGCTCTGTGACAAAATTACCGCAAGCGCATCGCCTCATATCCGCACCCGCGCCACACCCTAAAAAATTGCACACGGCAAAAGCCTCCACCGTGCCCGGCCTGCATGCCGAGGCAGCCCCATTCATCCGTATAAAATGAAGTGTATTTGCAAAATTTCCCTGATTTACGCCATTTCCAGACCCAGCCGATGTACCGTTTCCTCAACCCTCATCCGCACATAATCTGATCACAAAATTATTGTTAACGTTTTATAACAGGGTTGCAGTGCATAGTAGTGCCGCACAATCACACGGAAAACTAAAGAGCAACCGCAATGCTGGACAATGCTTTTTATCCGCACACCAGCCAGCCGCCTTTCATTGCCCTGATCGGGTGTGATGGTGCCGGTAAATCAACCATGACACAGGAACTGGCCCATCTGCTGGGTCAGGACTACCCGACCTCTTTCTGTTACCTAGGTCTGGGTTCGGGTGATCTGGGACGCCGAATCAAGCAATGGCCCGTTATCGGCCCCCGTGTTGAAAAAATGCTCTCGGCCAGAGCGCTCAAAACCCGCACACCGGGAGAAAAAATTCCGGGCGTTGTTACGGCTCTGGTTGTCTTCTGTTTTTCGCTCTTACGTTTTTACCGTTTTCAGAAAGCCATGTTGGCCCGCAGTCATGGCCAACTCATCGTAGCGGATCGCTACCCACAGGCTGAAATTCCCGGCTGGTGCGATGGGCCGGGCCTGTCCGCCGCCAGCACGGATAACCGTTTCATTAACTGGCTGGCTCGTGTTGAAAAACGCCTGTACGAGCACATGGCTGCCGTGCACCCGACGGTCATTATCTTTCTTGATGTCGATATCAGAACAGCCCTCAGCCGCAAGCCGGATCATGATCCGGCTTTACTTGCGACCAAGATAGAAAAAACCCGCAAACTCCATTTCGACGGAACCCCCATGGAAAGGGTCGATGCCCGGCAGGATTACACCACCGTGCGCCGCAGCGTGCTGAACATTGTCAGGCGCTATCTCCACCGGCATGAAACCCAGCAGAACACGCGAGAAAGACAGCGCGCCATGCACCCTTCCGGCGACCTGCATCAGATCGCGACATAAACATAAAACCGAGGCTATATCTCAAACACACGGGTGAAAAAGAGAGCAATGGCAGAGGCGGCTATGGCCACGCCATAAGGGAGTGGGCCACGCCGGGCGATACGCCATTGCTCAGCCCGCAAGGTCCGCCGCCAGAAAGGCAACGGCCTATCGCGTCGGCCCGGCGGGCGGGCAATACAGCCAAGCAGCAGATAAACAATAGCCAGCACGCCCCCGCTCAAAGGCACGAGCACGGCAAGGTCTAGAGTTTTATGGGCAGGCACCACCAACATGGAGGCCGCCATAAGCTTGACGTCGCCCCCACCCAGCAAGCCCAAAAGCCAGATGGCAGCACACACCACAAAAGTCAGCCCTGCCGCCATAAGCGCTACCGGCAGATCACCCTGCGCACTCTGCAACACCACCCCGGCCAGCAGCAGAAGAATGGAAGCACCATCCGGTATGGTTCTGGAGGCAAGGTCGCACAGAGCCGCGTACAACAGCAAAAGCCCCGCCACCAGTTCCAGACCAATCACCAGCATCTGCACCAGAGTGTGTTCCACCAAACATAAAGGTTACAGACCGTATCCACTACGCAGGCGGGCTGCAAGCAAACGACGGCACACCTTGCTGGCGGACAATGTCGAATTAATTTTGTGGAAAATGGTGGACCCGACGCGATTCGAACGCGTGACCTTTGCCTTCGGAGGGCAACGCTCTATCCAGCTGAGCTACGGGTCCGTGCGCAATTCCCTATCCCATAAGGTGGGGTGTTGCCAAGCCTCAATCTGCACCACCACCCCCAACAGGCAAGCAGCACACCCGCAGGATTAACGCGCAAGCGTATCAATCCGCGCTGGCAGAAACCACGGTAGGGCCTCACCACCGGGGCCAGCCTGATCCCTCCAGGCAAACCCGGCGGCCATCCACGCGCTGGCGGCACTGTCTCCCCCCGAAGGCAGGAACCAGTGGGGGTTCAGAATCCACGCCGCAATATCAGCCTCCGTCCGCTCGGCACTACGGCTGCGCAGCAGCAGGTGATACCCGCCGGGCATCAGATCACGCCGAATGACACCGGGCGTTGCCCGCCACAAATGCCCTATGGCCGCCGGCGGCACGATTTGGTCCCTATCGCCGTAAATACAAAGAACAGAACCCTGCACACCGGGCGCGGCCTGAGCAGCCTCATGCATCAGTTCCACAAGCCCGCGCAGCGTATCAAAGCGTGTGGCATGTAAGGTCAACGGGTCATAATACAGGCGGATCATGGCGGGCAGGCTATCCCCCGCCACGATATGGCCGGGGAGTTCCCGCCCCGTCACTTCATGATCGGGAAACAGCGTAGCCATGACGGCCAAGGGAGCCTGCACACCCAGCCCCATATTCCAGATAGCTGGAGCCAGCAGCACGCTCCCCGTAACAGAGGCGGCCTCAGGTTGCGCCATGAACAGCATGGCTATAGCCCCACCCATGCTCTCTCCAGCCAGATAGAGCGGGGTATCCGGCGCTTCATGCTTCAGAATGGCGACTTCCTCGCCCAGATCAGCCACCAGCCGCGCCTGCCCGGGCCAACGCCCACGCTCAGCCGTGCCACCAAAACCCCGCACATCCGGCGCTATGACCGTAATACCCTGTGCGGCCAGCACGGGGCCTGCGGCCTCCCACGCATCACGGCTGTCATTAAAGCCATGCAGGGCCAGCAGCCGGGCGCGCGGTGCTCCCTGCGCAGGCCAGACCCGCGCGGGCAGGCGCGCACCATCGGACAGGCTGAACACACGATCAGGCGCTACCAGCCGCCCCGCTGCCACAAACCGTGGTGGTGGCACAGGTGCTGGAGTTGTGGAGCCTGCCGGATGAGGGCCCGCACAGCCCGCAAGAGCACAGACCCAGAGCAGCGCCAGTGCGCGCCATCCGCCCCCGCTCACGCGTATGCGAAGAAAGGAGAGGTGCAAAAAGCGGCTCGACATGTCTATCATTCTCCACCGCAGCCCTGCCTGGCAATCAGACGGGCCACAGATTCTCCAGCCCATGCAGGATGACAATGCCGACCACCCTTGCACACACACCCGATCCCACGCCACACCCCCGGCTGGGTCATGTCGAAACCATTTTGGTGGATACACGCAAGATTGCCTGCGATGGCGGGCTGGGCGCATTGGGGCATCCGCGGGTATGGCTGAAAATCGGCGGGCATCAGACCGTGTGCCCCTATTGCTCACGCCTGTTCGTGCTGCAACCCGGTGCTGGCGATAACCACGACCACTAAAACCGCGCAGGCAAAAAACGCGCTAGTGGTGCAAAGAGTGTGAAAACAGGTTGATAACCAGCACACCCGCCACAATCAGGCCTATGCCCAGCAGCGCTGGCGTATCGAGGCTCTGGCGGAAAATCAGCAGGCCCACCACCGCACTCAGCACCACGCCCGCCCCGGCCCAGATGGCATAGAGAATACCAACCGGCACGGTTTTGAGCGGGATAGACAGGAAGTAAAACGCAAAACCGTACGCCACAAGGCTGCCCGCAGCCGGCAGCCAGCGGGCAAAACCCTGCGATGCGGCCAGACAGGTGGTGCCGACCATCTCAAACACGATGGCCAGCGACAGCATTACAAAAGGCTTTTCCATTATATCCGCCCTCCGTCAGCCGGCCACCAAACTGCCGCTGCCTTAGCCACCAATCTGCTCAAGTCCGCCCATATAAGGCCGCAGCGCTTCAGGAATGGTGATGGAGCCATCGGCGTTCTGGTAGTTTTCCATCACCGCGATCAGTGTGCGGCCAACCGCCAGCCCGGAGCCATTGAGCGTGTGGACAAAAACCGGGCTTTCACCCGCCTTGGGCCGGAAGCGCGCATTCATGCGGCGGGCCTGAAAGTCGCGCGTATTGGAGCAGGATGAAATTTCGCGCCAGGCATTCTGCCCCGGCAGCCACGCTTCCAGATCATAGGTGCGGGCTGCACCAAAACCGGTATCCCCCGCGCAGAGCAGCATACGGCGATAGGGAATACCCAGACGCTCCAGCACCGTTTCCGCACAGCGGGTCATGCGTTCATGCTCGGCCTCGCTGGCCTCTGGCGTGGTGATGGAAACCATCTCCACTTTTTCGAACTGGTGCTGGCGCAGCATACCGCGCACATCACGCCCGGCGGCCCCGGCCTCGGAACGGAAACACTGGCTAAGTGCCGTCAGCCGCAGCGGCAGGGTCGCACCATCGAGAATATCGCCCGACACGGAGGCCGTCAGAGGCACCTCGGCGGTGGGAATCAGCCAGCGCCCATCTTCGGTGCGGAAAGACTGATCGGCAAATTTCGGCAGTTTATCGGTGCCATACATGGCATCATCATTGACCAGCGTAGGCACCATGACTTCCGTATAGCCATGTTCCGCCGTGTGCAGATCGAGCATGAACTGGCCCAGTGCCCGTTCCAGCCGCGCCAACGCGCCACGCAGCAGTACAAAGCGCGCGCCAGACAGCTTGGACGCCGTGCCAAAATCCATCAGCCCCAGCGTTTCACCCAGCTCGAAATGCTGCTTGGGCGTAAAATCGAAAACGCGCCGGTCACCCCAGACATGCTGCTCCACATTGGCGTTTTCATCCGCCCCGGCGGGCACACCAGCATCAAGCCTGTTGGGCAGGTTGGCCAGCAGGGCAGTGCTGTTACGCTCCAGCGCCACCACGGCCTCTTCCAGCGCTTCCATATCCACACGCAGGGCAACGCCTTCGGCCTCTAGTTCGGCACTATCGGCCCCGGTGCGCTTGAGCGCACCAATCTCGCGGGCCAGTGCCTTGCGGCGGGTCTGCTTTTCCTGCAGGGCGGTCTGGGCCTGACGGCGCTCCTCATCCCATGCCACAAGCTGCTGCGCTACCGGCTCCAGCCCACGGCGGGCCAGATCGGCATCAAACGCGGCGGGGTCAGCCCGCAGGCTGCGGATATCGTGCATGGCTCAGGAACTTTCCTGCTGGGAGTTGGTCTCGTCGGCGCTCCGGCGCGTGGCCCATGAAGGCTCCACCATCCGGGCACACAGGATTGAAACCTCGTACAGCAGCACTAGCGGCACCGCGAGGCCAATCTGGGTAATGACATCAGGCGGCATGACAATAGCTGCCACCACAAAGGCCCCTACAATCGCATAGCGGCGGAACCGCCGGAGCATGGCGGCGGTGACAATGCCCGCACGTGCCAGCAGCGTCAACACTACCGGCAGCTCGAACGCCACGCCAAAAGCCATGATGAGTTTCATGACCAGCGCCAGATATTCCGACACCTTGGCCTGTAGCTCGATCTGCACGCCACCTGTGGTGCCCGGCGTCTGGAACGACAGGAAAAACCGCCACGCAATCGGGAAGATAAGATAATACGCCAGTGCGGCCCCGGTCAGGAACAGCACCGGCGTTGCGACCAGAAAAGGCGCGAAAGCGCGCTTTTCAGACCGGTAGAGGCCGGGCGCGATAAATATCCATGCCTGAACGGCAATCATGGGAAAGGACAGGAACATCGCCCCGAACAGCGCCACGCGGATATAGGTAAAAAATGCCTCATACAGCGCCGTGTAAATCAGATGCGGCTGCTCGCCCTGCTGGCGCATGATCTCGCCCAGAGGGCGCGCCAGAAACAGGTAGATGTTTTCGGCATAGTGGTAGCACAGCGCAAAGCACAGAACGAAAGTCAGCCCCGCCCAGAGCAGCCTGCGCCGCAGTTCAAGCAGATGCTCGACCAGAGACATGGGGCGGTCGTTGATTGGGTCGTGCGCCACATCGTCGTTCTGGTTGGTTTCGTAGGTCTGGTCGGTCATGCCTGCTCGCCCACGCTGGATGAGGGTTGCGCTGCCTGCCCACCGCCCACCGTGCCGCCAAGGGGGGTCGGGCGCACGACGTGCCGCCCATGCAGAACCCGCACAGGCGGCAGAATGGCAGGGGGGAGCAGGCGCGGCTGCTCGTTAAGAATCCGGCGCACGATACCCGGCGGCAGCTCCGGCGGAGCGGCCTCTACCGTTTCATCCGACACGGTCTGCACCTGCATATCCACCACATCTTCACTCACGGTGGGCCATGCGGCCGGTTCGATAGCGCTGCGTGAAAGAGTGGGCGGCCCACGCCGGTCCAGCGCGCGGGGGCTGGGCGGCAGGGCGTAATCTGTCAGGGTGGAAGGGCGCTCCACGGCGCGGCTCAGCCCGCCATCATCGTCCAGAGCCTTGATGATCCGACCGCGCACATTCAGGTTCTTGAGATCACGCACCTGATCCCTGACCTCTCCCAGATCGGCCTCACGCACCATCTCGTCAAAATGGGACTGGAACTCTCCGGCCATGCGCCGGGCTTTTTTGACAAAGCCCGCAAGCCCACGCAGGGCCACCGGCAGATCCTTGGGACCGATCACCACCAGGGCCACGGCACCGATCAACGCTATTTCCGACCAGGCAAAATCAAACATCGGCAGCCCCGCTCACACCAGCCCACAGGCCGCGCGACAGCCCGTGCGCAGCATAAAGGCACGCTGTGTCTATCACGCCCGTTCCGGGTCGGAAACACTCTCTTCCGCCTCAGGCTCCCGTGGTGCCTCGGAAATCTCCTCCGCCAGTGGGGGTCTATCGGGGTTTGCTTCTTCCTCGTTCCCACTGCCAAACGCAATCTCAGACTGGCTTTGACGCATGTCCGGTACGTCTACCAGCAGTTCCTCCCGCCGTGGCAGGTCGGACAGGGCGCGCAGGCCGAAATGCCGCAGGAATGTCGGGGTTGTCCCCCACAAAACCGGGCGGCCCGGCACTTCCTTGCGCCCGCGCGGGGCAATCAGCTCTGCCTCGATCAGGGTATCGAGCACCGTCTGCCCCAGACTGACACCGCGAATATCTTCAATATCCGTACGGGTGCAGGGCTGGTGGTACGCAACAATGGCCAGTGTTTCCATAACTGCGCGGGGCAGACGCCGGGGGCGTTCGAGCACGCGTGTAAGCTGTGCTGCCAGATCAGGGGCTGTGCGAAACTGCCAGCCCCCCGCCACTTCCACCGGGCAGACGCCACGCCCTTCGTACCGCCGAACAAGGGCCGCCAGCACCGCATCGACAAACGCTCCCAGATCATCCTGCCCGTCAGGCATGAGGCGGCGGCTTTCCAGCAGATCGGCCAGCCTGCGCGCGCTCACCGGCTCGGATGCCGCGAAAATCAGCGCTTCGGCCAGACGCACCGCGTCGTCTGGCACAAAGGGTGCCGCATCCGCCTGCCCTACTGGCGCGCCATCCTCCACCTGCGGATTGTCTGGCTGTGTCATGAGGTTTCTCCGTCCTGATCCTCGCCCTGCGGCGGGGTGTGGGAGCGCAGCATAATCTGCCCGAAGGTCTGATCCTGCCGCAGTTCAAGCCGCCCTGTCTTGGCCAGTTCCAGCCCGGCAATAAGGGTTCCGGCAAGGGCTGCGCGGCGCTGTTTGATAGCCGCCTCGCCCCCTTCCTGCTCGGGCAACACATCCGGCAAAAAGGCATCGAGCGTGTTCCAGCCCGGCGGGGTTTCTCCCAAAAGCCGCGTAAGGCGGCTGAGCGCATCCTGCACGGTCCAGAAACGCAGGGTGCGCGGCATATAAACCTTGCGCGAAGCCGTGCGCCGCATGGCCGCCAGATAGGCGCGCATTAACTGGGGCACGTCCAGCACCAGACCGGAGCGGTCGATTTCGGTCAGGTCTTCCGCCTCGCCACGCGCGAACACATCGCGCCCGAGCTGCGGTCGCGCCTCAAGCCAGCGGGCAAGCTGGCCCATACAGGCCAGTTCCAGCAGGCGTTCGTGCAGAAGCTCGGCGGCTTCCTCGCCCTCCACGGCCAGTTCATCATCGGGAGGGAGCAGCAGGCGTGATTTCAGCCAAGCCAGCCATGCGGCCATTACCAGCCAGTCCGCCGCCAGTTCCAGCCGCACCCGGCGTGCGCTTTCCACAACCGCCAGATACTGTTCGACCAGTTGCAGAATGGAGATACGCGCCAGATCCACCTTCTGTGCCCGCGCCAGATCCAGCAGCAGGTCCAGCGGGCCTTCAAACCCTTCCAGCCTCAGCAGCGGGGCGCGCGGGAGGGTATCAACCTCGCCCGCCGCCATGGCGGGTGCGCTGTCTGGCACGGCCCCGGCGGCGGGCTCCGTGGATGGGTCAGCCTGTATGCTCAATGCCTGCGCCTAGGGCCGCGCTACCATACAGGCCAGCCCACGCTCACGCGCGGTGGCGCAGAAGGCATGGGCATCGGCACTGCTGTCAAACCCTGCCACACGCAGGCGGTAAAACACCGCGCTGCTCTGTTCTGTCCGCACGATAGAAGGCGTGCGCGCACCGAACAGGGTGGGGTAGCGGGTTTTCAGGCGACTCCATTCCTTACGGGCCTCCGCATCGCTTTGCAGGGCGGCAAGCTGCACCTGATAACCACCATTGCCCTTGACCGCCGAGGCGGCAGGCACGGGAGCAGGAAGCGGAGCTTCCGCCTGCCGGGCTGCGGGAGCAGGTGCTAGCGTATTGCGCGCAGGGGCTTCTGCCGCCGGTTTGGCAGGCTGGGCCGCTGGAGACGGAGCAGGCGTTGCTGCCGCAGGGGCAGCAGGAGTAGCGCTCTGGCCCGCAGCCGCACTATCGCCTTCCTCAACCGCACCCGGGGCAGTGCTGTCGGTTTCTTCCTCCTCATGCGCGGGCGCGCTGGAGGCAGTTCCTGCCGGGGTAGCGGGAGAGGCATCGGGTGTCTGCGCACCAGCAGGTGCCGGGGCCTCACCCGTGCTGGCCCCGGCTGACGTAGCGGACGTGGCCGCTGTGCCACCATACTGGGCCGCCAGCGCTGCCGGGTTCGGCTTTTCAGGAGCCGGAACCGGGTGACCGGTCTGGTCGTCAGTTTCTTCGGTGGGGCCGAGGGCATCAAGCTGCATACCGCCCGGATCGACCGGGTGGGTTTTCATGGCCACAGCCGGTGGCCCCAGCACGGGAATACCGTGCGAATGGTGGCGCACAAGCGCCCAGCCGCCAATGCCCAGCACCAGCAGCCCACCCAGCCCGGCAGCGCCATAAGCCAGCCAGCGGGTGATGGAGTCGGTGCCTGTCACACGGGCCAGCATGCTGCCCAGCAGGGCTGCCTCCGGCTTGGCGGGCGTATCGTCATAATCCGTGCTCATACGCTCGCGCGCACGGTTGATCCGGTCATCCGCCGTGGCGGAACTCCGCTCTTTTTCATCCATCAGCGCATTTCCTCCACCGGCTCCACGCCCATGACCGCCAGACCGGAGCGGATAACCGCAGCCGTGGAGGCCACAAGGGCCAGACGGGCGCGCGTGGCATCGACATCTTCCGCCTGAAGGAAGCGCAGTGCTGCATCATCACGCCCACGGTTCCACAACGCATGGAAATCCGCCGCGACATCGGCCAGATAAAACGCGATGCGATGCGGCTCACGCGCCAGTGCCGCGGCTTCCACCATACGGGGCCATTCGGCCAGACGGCGCACCAGCGCCATTTCGGCATCGGCACTCAGGCTGTCGAGGGCGGCGGTGGACAGAGTTGCGGCATCCACCGCGCCATATGAACCATCCTCTGCGGCGGCGCGCAGCACCGAGCGGCAGCGGGCATGGGCATACTGCACGTAAAACACCGGGTTATCGCGCTTCTGCGCCACTACCAGATCGAGGTCGAACTCCATCTGAGCGTCGCTCTTGCGGGTGAGCATGGTAAAGCGCACCGCGTCACGTCCCACCTCATCAATCAGGTCACGCAGGGTCACGAAGGTACCGGCCCGCTTGGACATCCGCACGGGCTGGCCATCGCGCAGGATATGCACGATCTGGCACAGCACCACTTCCAGCGGCACGGCATCGCCTGTGAGCGCCTTGACGGCGGCCTTCATACGCTTGACGTAACCACCGTGATCCGCGCCCCAGACGTCAATCATGACCTGCGCGCCGCGGGCTACCTTGTCAGCATGGCAGCCTATATCGTTGGCGAAATAGGTGTTGGTGCCATCGGACTTGCGCAGGGGGCGATCTACGTCATCACCAAAATCGGTGGAACGGAACAGAAGCTGCTCGCGCTCCTCCCAGTCCTCGGGCAGCTTGCCCTTGGGCGGCTCCAGAATACCCTCATACAGCAGGCCCTGCTTTTCCAGCGTCTGGATTGCACTTTCCGTCACGCCACGCGCCAGCACACCGGCCTCGGAAGTAAAGACATCCTGATTAACGCCAAGGGCCGCGAGGTCCTCACGGATAGCCTTGAGCATGTGCGCGACCGTAAAGCCACGCACGGTTTCCAGCCAAGTCGCTTCCGGTGCCGGGCGGGCGGTACCGTCCTCGGCTGTTTCAGCCAGCTTGGTGCCGTATTCGCCGGCCAGTTCCATCCCTACGGGCACCAGATAGTCGCCCAGATATTGCAGGCCGGTAGGGGCAAGGGTTGCAAAGGCCTCCTGCTCCATTGTGGTGCCCAGTGCCTGCAGGTAGCGCCAGTAAGCAGCCCAGGCCAGAGCGCGCACCTGCGTGCCCGCATCGTTGATGTAAAACTCCTTGGTGACGGCAAAGCCCGCCTTGGCCAGCAGGTTTGCCAGCGCATCCCCCACCACGGCACCACGGCAATGGCCAACATGCATCGGCCCGGTGGGGTTGGCCGAAACATACTCGACATTAACACGCACACCCGCCCCAACGGTGGACGTGCCATAGGCCTCGCCCGCGCGCAGCACATCAGGCAGCACGCCACGCAGCACGGCAGGATCAAGGGTAATGTTGACAAAACCCGGCCCAGCGGCAGCGGCAGCGGCAACACCCGGCACCGCGGCCAGAGCCTGCGCCAGTTCCTGCGCAATATCGGCGGGCTTGCGCTTTGCCACACGCGCCAGCAGCAGGGCGGCGTTGGTAGCCATATCGCCATGGGCAGGGTCGCGCGTGGGGGTCAGTTCGACGCGGGCCAGCGTGTCTTCGGCCACATCGGGCAACAGTTCCCGCACGGTGGCCAGAACATGATGACGGTAACGCTGGAACACACAGTCAGACATGCACACTCAATCCTGTTACACATAAAACGCCCGGCACCGGGGGAATACCCGGAGCCGGAGCGCCAAAAAAGGCGTTATCAGCCCGGAACCGACAGATCAGTCAACCGCCTATGTTCCTGCATGGCGTAACGGTCTGTCATGGAAGCCACGTAGTCCGCCACAACTCGGCGCAGGGCCATGGTGTCGCCATCGGGAATTTCGCTCTGGCGGTCGGCGGGCAGCAATGTAGGCGAGTCTGTCAGAATGGTGAACAGCTCACGTGTAAGATGGCGCGCCTTATGGGTCATGCGGTTGACCTTCCAGTGCCGGTAAAGCCGCGCAAACAGGAACTTGCGAATACCCTTATTGGCCTCGCTCATGCGCTCGCTCAACGCCACCACGGGGGTTGAGGCCGCGCGAATATCCGCCACATCTCGCGGGGCCAGATCAGCCAGACGCTCACGCGAGCAGACCAGCGCATCCGTTACCAGCGCATGAATCACGCGACGCACCATTTCGTGCCGGATACGGCGTGCGGTGCGCGGATCGGATGCGGGCAGGCCCTCGGCCAGCTTGCGCGCCGTGGCCAGCGCCTCACCCACCAGTGGCACATCCACCAGATCATCAAGTGAGAGCAGGCCGGACTTTACGCCATCATCAAGGTCATGCCCGTGATAGGCGATATCATCCGCCAGAGCCGCCACCTGTGCCTCTGCCGAGGCATAGGTGCCAAGGTCGAGCGGGAAAAGGGCATCCAGCGTGCTCATACGCTCGGAAGGGCGGCGCAGCGGGCCGTTATGCTTGGCCAGCCCTTCAAGCGTTTCCCATGTAAGGTTCAGCCCATCGAAAGCGATATAGCGCCGCTCCAGCAGCATGACCTGCCGCAGGGCCTGCGTATTATGGTCGAACCCGCCCCATGGCTGCATGAGAGAAGCCAGTGCATCCTCCCCCGCATGACCAAAAGGCGTATGCCCCAGATCATGCGCGAGGGACACGGCTTCGGTCAGGTCTTCATCCAGCCGCAAATTACGGGCCATGGAGCGTGCGACCTGCGCCACTTCCAGCGAATGGGTCAGCCGGGTGCGGAAAAAATCGCCCTCATGATTGACGAAAACCTGCGTCTTGTATTGCAGCCGCCTGAAGGCGGAAGAATGCACCACCCTGTCACGATCACGCTGCCAGGGAGAGCGTGTGCTGGATTCCGGCTCGGAATACAGCCGCCGTGCGCGCCCTTCTCCCGTGCGGACGGCATACGGCGCGAGGCCGGTCCCTGCTTGCGCCTGCATCCTGTCTCCTTCCCTGCATCGCCACACGCCCCATGGCGCGCCACCAGAGCGCCAGCACAGGGCCGCATCAGCGGCTTTGACCCGGTTCAGTCTAGTCCATTGCAGGAAAGTTGACCATTGCGGGTGTGTTTCCTCTTCAAACCGGCACACGGGCGGACTATCTATGCTGGTATGACACAGCCAGCCCCTTCTTTTTCCGTATCGGATGCCGCAGCAACGCGCATCAGTTCCGTGATCGCCAAGAAACAGGCGGGCGCCACACAGGAAAGCCCCGCCCCTGCCGCCCTGCGCGTTGCCGTGGAGTCGGGCGGGTGTAACGGATTCCAGTATCTTTTCACGCTCATTCCGCCGCAGGCCATCAATGCCGAGGATACGCGGATAGAGAAAAACAACGCGCTGGTGGTGGTTGACCCCGCCAGCCTCGACCTGCTGGCCGGTGCGCAGCTAGACTTCGCGGACAAGCTGATGGGCGCGCATTTTGCGGTCATCAACCCCAATGCGGCCTCTTCCTGCGGGTGCGGCACGAGCTTTTCTCTCGCATGAAGCTCGCCACATGGAACGTCAATTCCGTTCGCCCCCGACTGGAACTGGTGCTGGACTGGCTGGCGCGCGAACAGCCCGATGTGCTGATGTTGCAGGAAATCAAATGCGAAACGGAGCAGTTTCCAGCACAGGCCTTTGAGGCAGCGGGCTATGGCTGCGCGGTTGTCGGGCAGAAAACCTATAACGGGGTAGCCACCCTGTCCCGCAAGCCGTTTGAAATCACCACGGCGAGTCTGCCCGGCTTTACTGACCCCGCCGCACGGTATGTGGAAATCAGCACGCAGGGGCTGGTGCTGGGTAACCTTTACCTGCCCAACGGCAATTCAGGTGGGGAGGAAGGCTACGCCACAAAGCTGGCTTTTGCCGCTGCCCTGCATGACCGCGCCCAGACCCTTTTGCGCGAGAATACGGATTTTGTTCTGGCGGGCGATTACAATATCTGCCCCACGGCGGAAGACTGCGCCCCCGGCGCACTGGGGCCAGATGACGCACTGGTGCGCCCGCAAAGCCGTGCCGCATGGCGCCGCCTGCGCTGGCTGGGCCTGACAGACGCCCTACGCGCGCTGCACCCGCAGGGAGCGGCCTACACGTTCTGGGATTATCAGGCCCGGGCATGGGAACGCGACAGCGGCCTGCGCATCGACCACATGCTGCTCTCCCCCCGCGTGGCCGAGCGCCTGAGCACGGCAGCGCCCGACCGGGATGAGCGCGACAAGACACGCCCTTCGGATCATGTGCCGCTTGTCGTCACCCTGTCTGGGCAGTCCTGACGTTCACACTAACGTGATAAACCCCTTCCGACTCCCTGCGTTGCACCGTCAGGGGTTGCAAGGGCGGGTTTTTTGGCCACACTAAACCCCCAACAACGGTGCCAGAACCAGTCCGGTTCCGGCACCGCCGTTGATGCCAAATCGAGACAGGGAGAAGACCCATGGCCTGGAACGCACCGAAAGTTACGGAAATTCCGCTGGGCGCAGAAATCAACAGCTACGTCTGCGGTCAGAAGAAATAAGACGGAACTGAGTTCCTTCTGTATTTCAGCCGCCAGCCCCGGACAGGCGATACCGTTCGGGGCTGGCGGCTTTTTTTTGACTGGACTGTAGGCGGATGCTCGATATCGTTGTTCTAGGCGCTGCGGCTGGCGGCGGTTTTCCTCAATGGAACTCCAACGCGCCAGCATGCCAGCGCGCCCGGTCGGGAGACCCTGCCGCTCCTGCCCGCACACAGGCTTCCATCGCTGTCAGTGGGGATGGTGTTTCGTGGTATGTGCTCAATGCCTCGCCTGATCTGCGCGCCCAGATCAACGCCACACCTGACATGCACCCCAAGGAAGGCCTGCGCTCCACCCCGATCCGGGGCGTGTTCCTGACCAGTGGCGAGATTGATGCCATTATCGGGCTACTGACCCTGCGTGAGCGCCAGCCTTTTGGCCTTTACGCCACAAAGCAGGTTCTGGGCCAGCTTACGGCCAACCCCATCTTCAGCGCGCTGGACAGTTCCATTGTGCCGCGTAACACACTGGAGCTGGATCAGCCCGTGCCGCTAGAGCCCGCGGGCCTGTCCATTACCCCCTTTGCCGTACCCGGCAAGGTGCCGCTCTATGCCGAACGGGGCGAAAACCCGGCCGAGGTCATGACCAACGGCGAGAATATCGGCCTTGAAATCACCGATGGCCGGGCGCGGGCCCTGTTCATTCCCGGCTGCGCGCTCATGACCGACGACCTGCGCGCCCGCATACGCGGGGCCGATGCCGTGTTCTTTGACGGCACGCTCTGGACTGATGACGAGATGATCCGCGCGGGGCTGGGCAGCAAGACAGGCCGCCGCATGGGCCACATGTCCATTGCGGACACACCAGATGGTACCATCGAGAGCTTCCGTTCTCTCGATGTCAGGCGTAAAATCCTCATTCACATCAACAATTCCAACCCTGTTCTTCTGGCTGAAACGCCTGAACGTGCCAAAGCTGAACAGGCCGGGTGGGATGTTGCTTTTGACGGCATGAAGATCACACTATGAGCACCACAACAGCCCCCGCCCGCCTCCTGTCCCCCGAGGAACTGGAAGCCGCCCTGCGCGCCATTGGCGCCGAACGCTACCACAACCTGCACCCGTTCCACCGTGCCCTGCATGATGGCAAGCTGAACAAGGCGCAGGTGCAGGCATGGGCCCTGAACCGCTATTATTATCAGGCCTGTATCCCCGCAAAGGACGCCACCCTGCTGGCACGCCTGCCCACCACGGAACTGCGCCGCGAATGGCGCCGCCGTCTGGAAGACCACGACGGCACCAGCCCCGAAACCGGTGGCGTTGCCCGCTGGCTGAAGCTGACGGACGGCCTGGGCCTTGATCGCTCTTACGTGGAATCGCTCGAAGGTCTGCTGCCCGGCACGCGCTTTGCCGTGGATGCCTATGTGCATTTCGTGGGCGAGCGCTCCATTCTGGAAGCCATTGCCTCATCCCTGACAGAACTGTTCTCGCCCACCATCATTAGCGAGCGCGTGTCGGGCATGCTGCGCAACTACAGCTTCATTACCGAAGAAACGCTGGCCTATTTCAAGCCCCGGCTGACACAGGCCCCGCAGGATTCGGCCTTTGCGCTGGCTTATGTCAAGGAACACGCCCGCACGCCTGAACAGCAGCAGGCCGTGCTGGCAGCCCTGCGCTTCAAGTGCGACGTGCTGTGGTCCATGCTGGATGTGCTGGATTATTCCTATGTTGCACCCGGCCGTATTCCGCCGGGGTCTTTCCGCCCCGACACCACGGCATGACAGGGCAGGCCGCCCCTCCCCCGATGACGGAAGACAGCGTGCCGCGCTTTGCGCGTGGCACGCGCCTGCAATTCGACCGCGTGCGTGAAACATGGTTCATTCAGGCCCCGGAGCGGGCTTTTCTGGCCGATGCCATCGCGGTGGAAGTGCTGCAACTGGTTGATGGAACGCGCACGCTGGGCGGGCTGATCGACACTTTGGCGGCAAAATTCGACGCACCGCGCCCCGTTATCACGCAGGATGTGTTAACCCTTGTGAATGATCTCGCAACCAGACAGGTGCTGGTGCACGCATGACGACGCCCCCCCCCATGAGCCTGCTGGCGGAACTGACCCATCGGTGCCCGCTGCAATGCCCCTACTGCTCCAACCCCCTGCGGCTGGACCCACGCACGTCTGAACTGGACACCGCCACATGGCGCCGCGTGATGGATGAAGCCGCCACCATGGGGGTACTTCAGGTGCATTTTTCAGGCGGCGAACCCATGGCCCGCCCCGATCTGCCCGATCTGGTGCGCCATGCGGCAGGGGTGGGGCTTTACTCGAACCTGATTACATCTGGCGTGCTGCTCAACCCGACCTCACTGGACGCGCTGGCCAAAGCCGGGCTGGATCATATCCAGCTCTCCTTTCAGGATGCCCTGCCCGACCCGGCCGACCGGGTTGCCAATATGGCAGGCGCCCATGCCAAAAAACTCGAAGCCGCACGGCTGATCGTGGCTGAGGGCATGCCCCTTACGCTCAATTTTGTGGTGCACAGGCAAAATGCCGAGCGCGTGCCCGACATGCTGGCACTGGCCGAGCAGCTTGGCGCCCGCCGGGTGGAAATTGCCCACACACAATATTACGGCTGGGGCCTACTCAACCGCGATGCCCTGCTGCCTGATCGCGACCAGCTTGCCCTGACCGAACAGGCCGTGGCCGAAGCGCGCACGCGCCTTGCAGGCCGCATGACCATCGATTTTGTCACCCCTGATTATTATGCCGAAGAACCCAAACCCTGCATGGGCGGGTGGGGCCAGCGGTTTATGAATATCTCGCCCACGGGGCGGGTGCTGCCCTGCCACGCGGCAGAGAGTATCCCTAATGTAGAATTTCCCTCCGTTACCGAAGCCTCGCTGGCCGATATCTGGGAAAATGCGCCGTTATTCACCATGTTCCGTGGCACGGACTGGATGCCCGAACCCTGCCGCTCCTGCCCCGCGCAGACACAGGACTGGGGCGGCTGCCGCTGTCAGGCGCTTGCACTGGCGGGCAAGGCAGATGCAGCGGACCCGGTATGCCACAAAGCGCCAGACCACGGGCTGGTGGAACGCGCCATTACCGCCCGCCCCGCCGTGCCCCCGGCCTTTCGCTACAGGCGTTACGGCAACGCCTGAACGAAGGGGTTTTACGCCCGTTTTTTGCGCTCACGCCCATATAGGGCGGCATACAGGGTAGGCAGCACCAGCAGCGTGAGGAAGGTGCACGACACCAGCCCCCCGATCACCACGGTTGCCAGCGGTTTTTCCACCTCGGCCCCTTCGCTCATGGAAAACGCCATGGGGAAAAAGCCAAGACATGCCACCGTAGCCGTGGCCATGACCGGGCGAAAACGATCCCGCACAGCCGCAACAGCGGCCCGGAAAGGAGTTGCCCCTTCCTTCTTGAGATCGCGCATATAAGACACCAGCACCAGACCGTTCATGGTGGCCACGCCAAACAGGGCGATAAAACCCACCCCCGCCGAAATACTGAACGGCATACCCCGCAGATACAGCGCAAGAATACCGCCCGTAGCCGCAAATGGCAGGTTGACGAACACGAGCGAAGCCAGCCCCAGTTCCCCCAGCGCCATGACCAGCAGCAGGAAAATAAGCGCCAGCATGACCGGCACCACAATTTCAAGCCGCGCAACAGCGGTTTGCAGGTTGCGGAACTGCCCGCTCCACTCAAGGTAATAACCCGGTGGCAGCGGCACCTGTGCCTGCACCGCCGCCTGTGCCGCCTGCACGAAGGAGCTCAGGTCACGCCCGCGCACATTGGCCTGCACCATGCTGCGCCGCATGCCCTGCTCGCGCCGGATGGCGGGCGGGCCGTCATTGAGGATGATATGCGCGACCTGTGACAGGTCTATCACCTTGTCATCACGGGTGATGATGGGCAGCGTGCGGATATCTTCCAGATTTTCGCGCGCATCGGGCTGAAGGCGCACTTCGGTCGGGATCAGCGCATCATCTACTGCCACCGGGGGGCCGTAATGGCCGCCCAGCGCTTCCACCGCGTCAATGACCGAGGATGTTTCAACATTCATGCGCGCCGCAGCCGTGCGGTTCACATCGATATGCAGATAAGGAATGGTGCCGACATCCTGCGGTGCAACATCCGCTGCCCCCGGCACCTTGCTTACCACCTCCGCAATCCGGGCAGAAAGTCGGGCCAGTTCCTTCAGGTCGGAGCCATAAACCCCAATGGCAATCTGCGACCGCACGCCTGAGAGCAGGTCGTCCATACGCATCTGGATCGGCTGGCTCCAGTTATACAGCGAGCCGGGATTATCATGCGCCAGAGCCGCGCTGAAGGCTTTTACCAATCCTTCCTGCGTGGTGGCAGTTTTCCACTCATCGCGGGGTTTGAGCAGGATATAGGTGTCACTCTGCTCGCCACCCTGCGGATCTGTCGGGATAGCAGCCGTGCCCGTGACACTGACAACCGAGCGAATATCGGGAAAACGCTTGAGTGTACGTTCGATGGCCTGCGCCGCCCGCAGCGAGGCATCGAGCGAAATCCCCGGTGGCCGCGTGGAGGTTACGATCAGATCCCCCTCCTGCAACTGGGGAATAAACTCGCCCCCAAGCCGGGTCGCCAGCACGCAGCAGACCACCAGAAACACCAGCGCCACACCCACCACAGCGCGCGTGTTTTTCATGCACCATGCCGAAGCAGGCTGAAAAACGCGCCACAGAAACGCTATGAAACGCGTGTGGTGAAGGTCGTCCTCTGCGTGTCCGTGCCCGTCTTCATTCTCTTTTTTCGCTTTGGCGGACTTGCCTGACCCCAGCCAGACACACAACGCAGGCACACAGACCAGCGAATAGATGAGCGAAGCCACCAGCGCCAGAATGACCGTTTCCGCCATGGGTTTGAACATGCGCCCTTCCACACCCTGCAAGGTGAGGATGGGCAAATACACCATGGCAATAATCACCACCGCGAACACGACCGGCCGCATAACGCTGCGCACGGTATACAGCACGGTCTGCATCAGCGGTTCGGCCGGTCTGCGCCGGTGCAGCACGTTTTCGACAATAACGAGCGAACTATCCACCACCATGCCGAAGTCGATCGCGCCCAGACTGAGCAGGTTGGCCGAAATACCAAGGTGGCGCATGCCCACCATGGCCGCGACCAGCGAGAACGGAATAACGGAAATAATGATGATGGAGGCCCGTGCATCGCCAATGACCAGCAGCAGCACGGCCAGAACCAGAAACGCCCCCACCACCAGATTTTCGCGCACGGTATCAATCGTTTTAGCGGTCAGGGCCGCGCGGCTGTAATAGGGTTCAAGCGTGACACCTTCAGGCAATGTCGCCTGAATCTCGGGTAACTCACGGCTGAGGGTTGCAAGGGTAGCCCGCGCGCTGGCCCCCTGTTGGAGCAGTACAACCGCGCTGACAATCTCGCTATCGCCATCCCGCGTGACCCCACCCAGACGCGGCCGACGGCCTTTGCGCACCGTACCAAGATCACGCATGTGGATAACGGCACCGTTCGGCCCGCTTTTGACCTGCACCTCGCCCAGTTCGTTCAGATCATCGATCAGCGAACGGCCGACAATAACGTGCTGTTCGTCGTTATGTTCGATCCATGCGCCGCCCGCTACCTCGTTACCCGTATCCAGCGCGTGGAACACATCAGTAAGGGACACCTTGTACTGCCGCAACGCCTCGGGGTTTATGGCGACCTCATAGGTTTGCGAAGCGCCGCCATTGACGTTGACATCCACCACCCCGTCTACCAGACGCAGGCGGGGCACCACGTTCCAGACCATCAGACGGTTGAGGTCTTCGAGTGTCTGCTCCTTACCCTTGATCTGAAGGTGCAGAATCTCGCCCATGCCAGTGGCCAGAGGAGCCAGATCAATGCTCAACCCCGGCACACTCACACTATCACGTGCCAGAGGCAGGCGCTGCACCACCATTTCGCGGTCACGGTAAATATCCGTGCCGTCATCGAACTGCAGATACAGCACGGCAACCCCCGTGCGCGAGACCGAGCGCATGCCGCTCAGCCCCACCACACCGGACATCACTTTTTCAATCGGTGCTGTAACGAGTTTTTCGACCTCTTCTGTCGCAAGGCCCGGAGCCTGCACCGTGACCAGCACCTGCGTGGGCGAAATATCAGGCACAGGTTCAACCGGCAGGCTCCACAAATCGGCCAACCCGGCCACCATCAGCAGCCCTACGACACAGAACAGGAATACCCGTTTTTCAATAAACCAGCGAAAAAGCGCCATGGACTATTCCGCCCCACTCTGGGTGGAAAGAACGACCTGTGATTTCAGAACAAAGCTACCCTGTGTCACTACCGTTTCGCCTGCCTTGACGCCACGCAGCAGCACGATATTGCCATCCAGAGAAGGCCCCGTTTCCACCGGGCGCACGGCATAGCGCCCCGGTGCCACCCGCACGAACACCACCGGCTGGCCGTTCAGGGTTTGCACCGCTGCTTCTGGCACGATCATGCCTTTGACCTCATCATGGAAAAACAGACGTGTGTGCACCAGCATACCGGGCTTGAGCCTGTTGGCCGGATTGTCCAGCAGACTGCGTACCAGCACATGCTGCGTGCCGGGGTCCACGCTGCCTTCCACCGCATCCACCCGCGACACCAGCGGCGGCTCGCCTTCCACAATCCATGTGTGTTGCCTGTTGCCCACCAGCACACTGCGGGCATCGACATCATTGACCTGCGACACGACCCAGACATGCGACAGGTCATCCACCTCGATCGGGGGCGGCCCGCCTGCTGTCATATCCTGCCCGCTCACCACGGAAACATGGCTTACAACCCCATCGATAGGCGACACCACGATGGATTGCCCGCCTTCGACCTTTTCCATGCCCGAGCTATAGCGCCGCACATGTTCGGATGCGCGGCGGGCATCGGCCTCTCGCTCCTGCACCAGCGCGCGCGCTGCGCGCCAGGCTTCCTCCCGCCGTTCCACCTCACCTACAGAGAGCGCACCGCCCTTGAGCTGTTGCCCACGATCATAAAGCTGGCGAGCATTGCGCTCCTCCGCCCGGGCAGCGCGTAGAGAGGCCTCGTCCGATGAATTCTGAAAGGTTTCATCCCGCAGGGTGAAGTTTTCATATGCCAGCAGCGGCTGGCCTTTGCTGACCACCTGCCCCGGCACCACCGCGACGGAAACAACGCGCCCATCGCCCACCGGCCGGATACGCACGATCCGCCGCTCATCCGCCGCGACATAGGCCGGGGCATCCGTATGGCGCGGCAGGCTGCCCGCTACCGCTATGGCGGTATGGATGTTCTCGGCCTGCAGGGCTTCATCCGAAATATCCACCAGCACCGGGGCAACCACCGCAGGTGTTGCGGCAGGTTTGGCGGGCGGTGTCTGCGCATGCACGAAGGGTGCCGCCGCAAAAGAAACCACCGCGCAGGACACTAAACAGGCAGCAAGCCGCGGGAGCGCTTTGAAAGTCATGGGGTCTGCCCTGTCATAAGAATGATACGCGCGATGGTGGTACGCATGGTGGCTTCGGCCTGAGCCTGCCGGTCTGCCGCATCAAGGGCTGCGCGGCGGGCACGCAGAAACTCCACCAGAGGAAGCTCGCCTGCTTTCCATGCCCGCGAAAGATCAGAGGCACGCAAATCCGACTGCTCCTGCCCCAGACGGGCATGCCGCACCTGTGTAGCGGCTGCGGCAAGCTGGGCGCGCAACTGGCGATATTCGGCCATGACCTTGCGATGGGCGAGAATCTTATCCGCCTCGGCGCGGCTGACCGCCTGCATTTCCTTCATGACCATGGGGGTGTTTACCGCCTCGCTGGGCAGGCCTACCTGAAACTGCACGCCTACCTGCGTATCCCACGGGCTTTCATACTGCTCCTGTCGGCTGAGCATCACCCCCACCTGCGGGTTGGGCATGTAGGAATGCCGCGCCACACTGTAGGAGGCCTGTGCTTTTTTAAGCTGCGCATCCGCCAGCTTGATCCTTGGGTCCTGCTCAACATCAAGCTGATAGCCATCACGCGCCAGACGTCGCCCATCAATGGAAGAAAGGTCCGGCAAGGTGTCACGCCCCGTCAGGGCCTCCAACTCGGCGCGCACTCCTTCAAGCTGCTGCCCCATATCGGCCAGCGTGCCATCGACATCCGCTTTTTCTGCTACCGCTGCCTCGTGATCCGCACCGGAGACTTCGCCCGCCGTCCATGCGTGCTCCACATCCTGTGTAGTCTGTTCCAGCACATGACTGACCGCAGACAGGTTGTTCAGCCGCGCGGACAGCACGGCACCCTGCCCCGCCAGATCCACCACCCGCGCCGCCATGGCCAGCCTTTGCACCTGCATCTGCCAGTTGGCTACTTTTTCATCGGCCTTGGCGGCATTTTCCGTGGCCGTGCCCTGCCCCGGCAGCCAGAACGGCACGCTAATACTGCCCTGATAGGTGGTGTAACCCACCTTGCTGCCGATAAAATGGTCATCATAATACTGCCCGGTTACAGTCGGCCCGCCTGAAAACCATGACCGCGCGGCCGATGCCCGCCGCGTGGCGGATGTGCTGTCCGCCATATAGGCCCCCTGCTCGGGGTCCGCTGCCCATGCTGCGAGAATGGCGTCATGCAGGCTGACAGGGCCTGAGGCCGGAGCAGGGGCTGGAGCCACCGCCGTAACACTGGCTGTCAGGCCGGTTGTTGCACTCGCGGTTGCCGCATAAAGTTTCGATTCCGAAACACATAGGAGAAAGGAGGAGACTCCCGTCACCACCACAGAACGCCATGACAGGGCCGGAAACAAAGACGGACATCGCACGAGAGCAGAACCACCCTTGGAATTGTTGCAAAGCAGAACAGAAACAAATTACAACGTTCAGATGACGGCAATATGAACTGAAATTTTATAAAAAAAAATTCATATTGTCACCCTGCAATTCCAATTGCCTTGAACGGGCATCTACGGCTTGAATATGTAAATTCAGGGAATAAGCCCAAGGGGAGTGCCACGCCATGACGGAAGAACGAGAGTGTAAACGCCCCGGCGTAACCCCCCTATTTTCGGCTTTTCTACTTTTTTCGGCATTTTTTATCGGCACGCCTCTTGCCGCGGCGCAGGACTATAAAATGACCTGCCCGAACGAGCACAAGAGCATGCGCCTGTCAGTATCCGGCAATTACCATGGCTATCCTTTTTCCGAGGTGGAAAAAGCTGCCCTGCAGAGCGTTGCCTGTCCTGATGACGCGGCCTCACGCAAGGCACTGCGCGAACTTGCCGCACAAAATCTGGAGGTCAAGATTACCATCCAGCGCTATGGCGGCCAGACGCTTCGTGGCTTTGTCGCTGTGACACTTCGTTCCGCTGGAGCAACACTTTCCAGCAGTTCTTCCTCTTTGTCACAGTTTGCCAACAGCCTGCCGCCCAGCGCTTTGAGCGACAACATCTACACCACCATCCAGCGCGTATGGGACAATCTGGAATACCTGCAGGAGCAGGATTCCACGACTGAACAAAAAGCGCTCGACCACGTTTCGTAAAACCAGCGCAGGCTTTTACTGCCTGCCGCTACGGTTCCGAACGACGCTCTGCGTCGGTGTTACCTGTAATAAAAGACGACAGCACAGACTGCCAGTGACAGAATTATGTCAGGCTCTCTGCCCCGTCTCCTGTACATCAACATGCCATAAAAAAACGGCCTCCCCCATAACAGGGAAGGCCGCTTTCAGCCGCCGACAGGCAAAAAAACCTTAGCGCCGGTTGGCTTTAACCGCTTCGCTGGCAAACTCCCAGCAACGACCCGCACCGCGTAGCACCCGCGCGATAAAAGGAGCCGATGTGGGGCGGAGCAGACGCGAATCATACCCGGCAAAACGCCGCTCATCTTCCTGCAGGCACAGATCCATAAAATCAGGCAGGGTTATGTCGATATTGGCGACATCCTTGGTGCCCGTTACGGTAAAGTTATTGTCCTGTGTGTGGACCGCGCCCTTGTCATCTACCGTGCGAACAAGGCTGATGCGTTCATAAGCAAGGAAGCCCCATACCGCCCATACCTTGAGTTCGAAATAGGGGCGACGCCACCACGGCATTGTAGCGCGGTACCATGCCAGCCAGTTAGCAAACAGCAGGATATGGCGGCATTCCTCCTGCATGATCGGCTCGAACGTATCGGTCAGTTCCTGCGGGAAGAACCCCGAACGCTTGGCCAGCTCGAACATACCAAAAGCGAAGAAGCTATCCACGCATTCCGAAAAGCCGGTTACAAGATAAGCCCACTCGGCATCCTTGGGCTCAATGTACGGCGGCTCCGGTGCCATGGGAATGTTATAGGCCGCCACCATCTTGGCCAGCACTTCCTTGTGCCGGTTTTCTTCCCACGCATTGCGCGAGATGGCGTCCTTTACATCAGGATCATCAACCAGCGCCGCGTAAGCGGCCATCCGCAGCCGGGCCTTGCCTTCGGTCTGAACGGCAATATCCCAGATCGGCAGGGAGACAATCTTGTGCAGTGTCTCGGGGTCGAGCTTGGGCCATTCGATTACGGAGGGCCGATACGGATTGAACGTGTCACGGAACATCTCGGCCATGGCACGCTTATGCGCATCGGACCCCGGCTTGAGCCGCCCCGTAACCGGGCTTTGCCAATGACGCGCACGGAAATCCGCCTGCTCGACCGCTTCCGCGTTGGGCGGCGGGGGCAGATCGTCCATGCTGTCGGGGAGTTTGGAGTAAATCTCGCTCAGAGAACCCATAGTGAGGAACCTGTCTTTAATTGAGGAACCCCCGGCAGGCTGGCCCAGCCCGAAGCAGCCGGACCATGCGAGAGGTTCATGACCCTAAACAGGCAGCGCCTCCCCACCTTTTGACCGGCAGGGATGCGCGGCACTGTTCCCGCCTTAGTGCAGATCAGAAAAGCGGGAAATGATCTTTGTCACTAAACCGTATTCTATCGCTTCCTGCGCGGACATCCAGTAATTGCGGTCCGTGTCCTTGGCGATCTTCTCGTAAGTATGGCCGGTTTCTGCCGCAAAAATGCGGTTGAGCCGTTCACGCATCTTGAGGATTTCGCGCGCTTCGATGTCGATATCGGTCGCAGGCCCGCGCACGCCGCCCATCGGCTGGTGCAGCAGAAAACGGGTGTTGGGCAGGCAGAATCGACGATCCTTGTGCCCGGCGGCGAAAATAAGCGCACCGGCCGAGGCCACCCAGCCCGTGCCAATCAGGTTGACCGGGGCAATCGAATCGACAAAGCGGATCATGTCATGGATCGTGTCGCCACTTTCCACAT